>CAMWOX010000128.1 GCA_947175975.1 uncultured Ruminococcus sp. | reverse complement strand
GGATTTCTCCCATCAATGCAACATGAAATTCCTGGAGCTGTTCTGAAAAACTGACATGGAGCTGTGGATCTTCCTGTTCCAGTTTTCGGAATACTGTCAGAGCTGCCGGAATTGTGATTTCTTCCGGTAATATAACAGCATATTGCAGAATTGGTTCGAGAACAGGATTTCCGGAATCTTTCTCAGTTCCGAGTCCCTGTCCGGCATAAGACCGGGTTAAGCCTGTGACAGCACAGACAGATCCCTGATGAATTTCTTCCACAGCCTGAAATTTTGCACCGGAATACAGCCGGATCTGGTTGATTTTTTCCTGCTGGATGGGATCACGCACATGGAGTGTGCCGCCTGTAATTTTCAGATGCGTCAGGCGTTTTCCCTGTTCATCTTCTGTGATTTTGTAGACTTTTGCACCGAATGTCGGACGCTCCGGCAGGGGAAGCGTAAATTGCTGTAATACTTCCAGAAATTCTGAAATCCCCTGTAATTTTAAGGCAGATCCGAAACAACAGGGGAATACATGCCGTTGCAGGATTGCCTGTGCGATTGTTTCCTGTTGGACTGTTCCGGTTTCGAGTACCTGTTCCATGAGCCATTCATCACATGTCCCTAGCAACTCACAAAAATCAGGATCATTTTCAAGATTTTCAGAATCTGTAAAATCAATACAGCAGGAACTAAAATATTTTGTGAGATCCTGCATGATTTCTGTATTTGACCGGAAAGCCAGGTCTGTTTTATTGAGAAAAATAAAAACAGGGATCTGAAAATAATCCAGTAATTTCCATAGCGTTTCCGTGTGACTCTGGATTCCCTCAGATGCACTGATCACTAAAATCGCATAATCCAGGACTTGCAGCGTCCGTTCCATCTCAGCGGAAAAATCCACATGCCCGGGGGTATCCAGTAACACAAATTCTGTATCCTGCATATGTAATACAGCCTGCTTGGAAAAAATCGTGATGCCACGCTCCCTCTCAAGCTGATCTGTATCAAGAAATGCATTTTTGTGATCCACACGTCCCAGTTTTCTTAATTCTCCGGCGGTATAAAGCAAAGCCTCCGAGAGTGTCGTCTTTCCGGAATCAACATGTGCCAGAATCCCGATTGTGAGCCGTTTCACGGCAAGTCTCCTTTCTGTATTATGATTATTTTTATTATAACATAATTTCACAGGGATTGCAAGAACTATTTCAGAATTTCGGAATCAGAAAAGCCCTGCATGACACAGGGCTTTTGATTATTTCAACTCACACGCTCTCTTAATGGCTGACAATTTCTTGATAAATCTTGATATAGGCATCCGCAGAGACATCCCAGCTATAATCGCTTTTCATCGCACGCCGGATTAAAGCTCGCCATGCTTTTTTATCATCATAGCAGGCTTTCGCTCTCTCACAGGCATCCAGCATGTCATGTGCATTGTAGGTCTTGAACGTGAAACCGTTGCCGTTTCCGGCAGTGTTGTCTTTCACGGAATCCCGGAGACCACCTGTTTCCCGCACGATGGGAGCTGTGCCGTAGCGCATAGAGATCATCTGCGCCAGTCCGCAAGGTTCACTCTGTGACGGCATCAAGAACATATCTGCACCGGCATAAATTTTTTTGGCAAGATCCGGATGGAATCCCAGTGTGACACTGACTTTATCCGGATAACGCCACTGCATTTCCGAGAAGAAATCTTCATAGATTTTTTCGCCGCTCCCCAGAATCGCAAATTTATAACCCAGTTTCAGAAGATCTTCAAAGACATACCGCACCAGATCAACGCCCTTGTGAGAGACAAATCTCGTGACAATGCCAATAATCGGCTCGTCGCCCTCCTGCAATGCCAGTTCCGAGAGCAACGCTTCTTTGCAGGCTTTTTTGCCGGAAGGTCTTGTCGCACTGAATTTCTTGGCAATTAATTCATCCTGCTCTGGATTATACAGATTCTGGTCAATGCCGTTTAAAATCCCGGATAATTTATATTGCTTGTTCACAAGAATCCTGTCCAGACCATGTGCATAATACGGATCAAGAATTTCCCAGGCATAGCTCGGACTCACTGTCGTGATCTTGTCAGCGGCTTCGATTGCACCTTTCATCATGTTAATTGCACCGTCATATTCCAGAATCCCCATGTGATACAACGGAATGCCCATGACTTCATTCAGGACTTCTCTGCCATAACTGCCCTGATACTGGATATTATGAATCGTGAAAATATTCTTGATATTCTGGTATCCCTGCTGGTATTTATAAAATACCTGATAGAAAACAGAGATCAGTGCAGTCTGCCAGTCGTTGGCATGGATAATATCCGGCTGAAAATCAATACAACGCAGCATTTCCAGGACTGCCCGAGAGAAAAATACAAAACGTTCACAGTCATCATAGAATCCATAGAGACCATCACGACCGAAATAATACTCATTATCAATAAAATAATATGTCACGCCGTTCCAGATCGCCGTAAAAATACCGCAGTACTGTTTCCGCCAGGAAACATCCACTGTAATATTTGTTAAGAATGTCATCTGCGCCCGGAGTTCCGGTCGTGTGGATTTATACAATGGGATCACAACACGGCATTCATGTCCTTTGTTGTGAATCGCATTCGGAAGAGAGCCGATTACATCCGCCAGACCGCCAGAGGCGGCAAACGGGACGGCTTCACTTGCCGCAAATAGGATATTCAAAATGTATCACCTTTACTTAGAGCTTAGCATTCTTGCCAATATAAACAGGATAACTGTCAGAGCCTGTCAGGACACGTCCGTTCTCTGTTGTGACGTTCTTATCCATGATAATATCCGTCAAAGCACAGTCTGTGCCGATATTTGTTCCCTGCATTAGAATGCAGTTCTTGACTACGCTGCCCTTGCCGACTTTAACACCACGGAATAACACGCTGTTTTCCACAGTACCCTCAATGATACAACCGTCTGCAATCAGGGAATTGCTGACTTTGGATTCCAGACCATACTTGACAGGTCCATTGTCGCCTGTCTTGGTATAGATAGGAGCATCTGCCTGGAAGAGTGCGTTTCTGTTTTCTGGTTTCAGTAATGCCAGATTGGCTTCAAAATAATGCTTCTTGCTGTCAATTCTGCTGAAATAGCCGTCAAATTCATAGCCCATGATCTTAAATTCCTTGACTTTCGGCTGTAAGCAGTCACGAACAAGACTGTACTGGTTATTGCTTGCAGCGTCCTTGACGAGCTTTCTCAGAAAATCTTTCTTGATGACAAACATATCCAGACTGATATTGCAAGTGCCTGAGATCTGCGGATCAATCAGAACAGCATTGATTCTGCCGGTTTCGTCCAGTTCCAGAACATCTACACCCGTGGATTCTTCGCTGTCATACTGGTATTTGCCGTAAACAACCGTAATATCTGCTTCTGTCTTGATATGCTGTTTCAGGACTTTTTCGTAATTAATATTTGCGACATAATCGCAGTCTGTGAGAATCACATATTCGCACTTGCAGGCTTCTACGTAATTCCAGACATTATTCAGAGCTTCCAGACGACCTCTGTAAACACCGTCTCCGGCACTCTGGCTGAACGGCGGCAAAAGATGCAGACCGCCTTTTTTTCTGGCAAGATCCCATTCACTGCCTGTGCCGAGATGATCAAGCAAAGAGCCATAATTGGATTTTGTGATCACGCCGACCTGCGTAATACCGGAATTTGCCATATTCGATAACGGGAAATCAATCAGGCGATAACGACCGCCGAACATAATAGATCCCATTGTTCTTTGTTTTGTTAATTCAATCATGGCAGAATCATGCAGACTTGCAAAGATCATGCCGAGTACATTTGTGTTGACACTCATAAAATTCTTCCTCCCTGTATATTACACATTTTCAGAGATGATCTCTTTTGGTTTGATCACAGCTGTGCCGGAAACATTGACATTGTGACCGACAACGGCAATACCCCAGTCATCCCGGTTTTCGATATTTTCCGGACTGATGCCGATTTTTGCACCGGACTCAATCACGCAGTTTTCACCGACAATAGCATATTCAACAACTGCACCGGATTTTACGACAGTGCCGGGCATCAGGATTGAATAATTGACCGTTGCACCCTCTTCGATTGTGACATTGGAGAAGATAACAGAGAAATCGACTTTGCCGCTGATGTTAGATCCCTCTGTGATCATAGAATTTTCAATCTGTGCGGTTTCACCGATATACTGCGGCGGCATATTATTATGACGTGCATAAACTTTCCATTTGGGATCATAGAGATCCAGCGGAACGGACGGGCTTAACAGATCCATGTTAGCCTCCCACAAACTGTCAAGTGTGCCGACATCTTTCCAGTAACCGTCAAACGTGTAAGCAAAGAGACGTTCTTTATTGGCGAGCATTGCCGGGATAATATCTTTACCGAAGTCTTTTGAGCCAGTATTGGCATTTTCATTCTCGATCAGATATTTTTTGAGTTTTTCCCATGTAAAGCAGTAAATACCCATAGAGGCAAGTGTAGATTCCGGTTCTTTCGGCTTTTCTGTGAATCTGACAACACGGTTTTCTGCATCGCATGTCATGATGCCAAAACGGGATGCTTCTTCTTTGGGAACATCAATGACAGCAATTGTACCATCAGACTGGTTGGCTTCATGAAATTCTACAAGTTTGGAATAATCCATCTTGTAGATATGGTCACCGCCGAGAACGATCACATATTCCGGAGAATAGCGTTCAATAAAGCGCATATTCTGATAGATTGCATTTGCTGTACCCTGGAACCAGTCAGCACCCTCTTTGGTCTCGAACGGAGAGAGTACATGAACACCGCCATACATTCTGTCCAGATCCCACGGCTGACCGTTGCCGATATATTCATTCAGGACAAGCGGCTGATACTGTGTCAGTACGCCGACTGTATCAATACCGGAATTGGTGCAGTTAGAGAGTGCAAAATCAATGATCCGATATTTGCCGCCGTAGGGAACTGCCGGCTTTGCAACATTCTGCGTCAGAGCATATAATCTGCTGCCCTGTCCGCCAGCCAGAAGCATGGCGATGACTTTTTTCTTAGCATTCATAAAAGAAATTCCTCCTATTTTCAGACAGTCCACCCGGAATCACCGGGATGAGACTGTCATAATATTTTTTTATGGATATGTAATTTGTTTATTCCAGATCTGTTGTATCTATACCGAGTTCTAACTGAATTTCCTGCATGGGTTCTTCGGCAGATTTTCCGGATTTTTTGGACGCTTTGGATT
>CAMWOX010000127.1 GCA_947175975.1 uncultured Ruminococcus sp. | reverse complement strand
CAACATGAATTTTCTGATAATTTTTCATTGCAAAATACCTCCATATCAGCATATATAAATTTTTTCTGTAATTTAGTATAGCACAAACAGAATTATTTTTCAAGTACGCACTTTTTAGTAACATAGTTACTTGTAAGTAACGATTGCGTAGTTTCAGGCATCATAACTATTAAACATTGATTTCTGCTCGGTCGTTGGAAACGCCGTTTGCATCCAGTACCGGCTGTACGCAATCTGCAATAAATTCTTCTACTTGTTGCGGACATCTGCCGATGAAGTTCTCCGGTTTCATGATTTCCTGCATTTCCTGTTCCGTAATCATGAACATGGGATCTGCTAAAATCAATTCGCAGAGGTTGTTGTCAAGTCCCTCCTGTTTCACACGTTTCCCGGCTTCCATGGATAACTGACGGATGCGTTCATGCAGTTCCTGGCGATTGCCGCCTTTCTGGACAGCATCCATCATGATATTTTCCGTTGCCATGAACGGCAGTTCTGCCATGACACGCTTTGTAATGATCTTCTCATAAACAACAAGTCCGTTCTCCGGATCTGTTACATTCAGCATGATATTCAGGATAGCATCCACACCAAGGAATGCCTCTGCAACGGAGATTCTCTTGTTTGCAGAATCATCCAGCGTTCTTTCAAACCACTGTGTGCCGGCTGTGAATGCAGGATTTAGCACATCACACATCACATATCTTGCCAGTGATGTGATTCTCTCATCACGCATCGGATTACGCTTGTAAGCCATGGCAGAAGAACCGATCTGATTTTTCTCGAATGGCTCTTCCATTTCTTTGAAACTCTGCATTAATCTAATATCATTCGAGAATTTGCTGGCTGACTGTGCAATGCCTGCAAGGACAGAACAAACCTGATAATCCACTTTTCTAGAATAGGTCTGACCGGAAACCGGTACAACATCACTGAATCCCATTTCTTCGGCGATCATATTTTCAAGCTGTTTGATCTTGTCTGTATCACCATGGAATAATTCCATAAAAGATGCCTGTGTACCAGTTGTGCCTTTTGATCCCAGTAATTTCAGGGATTGCAGTCTGAAATCAAGATCTTCCAGATCCATCAGTAATTCATTGCACCAGAGAGTGGCTCTCTTGCCGATTGTAGTGAGCTGTGCAGGTTGTAAATGTGTGTAAGCAAGGCAGGGGAGTGCTTTATATTTGTCAGCGAATACAGCAAGTTGAGAGATGACTTTGACAAGTTTTCTCTTGACAACCTGTAAAGCATCCCGCATGATGATAATATCCGTATTATCGCCGACATAGCAGGATGTTGCACCTAGATGAATGATTCCTGCAGCTTTTGGACAAGCCTGTCCGTAAGTATAGACATGTGCCATGACATCATGACGAACGATTTTTTCACGTTCCGCTGCCATTGCATAGTCGATATTTTCTACATTGGATTCCAGTTCGTCTACTTGTTCCTGTGTGACATGCAGACCGAGTTTCATTTCCGCACGGGCAAGCGCAACCCATAATCTACGCCAGGTAGTAAATTTCTTGTCTGCGGAAAACAGATACTGCATTTCCTTGCTGGCGTATCTGGTGCAGAACGGACTTTCATAGCTTTGATTTGACATAAATTTTTAGCCTCCTGTAAATAATATTAAAATTTATCCTCTTCCCAGAACAGCACGGGACTGTGACCATCATAATAGCGAATCACATCCGGATTTTCATGGGCATAGGAAAAAATTTTTTCAGCAAACCCTTGCTGGAGAAAATCCATCAATTCTGCAAGTGATTGCTGCATCATGGCATCACAGAGATAAGATAAAATAATCGCATTTCGTTCATGAATTTTCACAATCTGGAACGGGAAAATCTGACAGTCAAAAGGCTTCTGATCACCAAGCATACAGCCTGTTTCCGGATTGAGTATCGGACAGGGAAATAAACCTTGTTCATTTGTTTCTCTAATCCGGAATAGATAAGATTCTTTACCTTTGGAGAGAAATTCCAGATCTGGAAGGATATGCCTGCATGCATTCCGGGTTTCCAGAGATAATACAGGCAGGTCGAATACATCATAGTTGCTAAAGATGCAACATTGTCTGCATTCCGAACAAGTATTTTGCTTTAGTAATTTTTTCAGCATGATTTTTATTCTTCTCCGTTTTGCGTGATGATAATTTTATTATACTATATTTTTCAAAGAATTGCAACCCGTTCCGGAAATTAATTTATCAAAAGTATTGTAAATCACTTCAGAGTATGCTATAATGAATATAATTATGAATGGAGGAAATGAAATGCTTCTTTGTATTGATAAAGCTCTGTGCAGGGTTTGATGGAACAGTACTGTACAGAGCAACAGAATCATTAAAATTCTGTTCCTGATTACCTTGCATACTAATTTGAAAAACAATTTCAATAAGTTAGGAGTAAGGTACAATGAAAAATTTTTTGAAAACACTCTGTGAGATGCGTGTATTTCTTTTGCTTTGGCTGAGTCAGTCTTTTTCAGCTCTCGGGAGTTCTATGACGGCTTATGCACTGGTTATATGGTCGTATCGTCAGAATGGTTCTGCGCTAGATACAGCATTTCTTATGGTCTGCTCATATGCGCCCTATGTGCTTTGCAGTATTTTTGCAGGCACACTTTCAGATAGATGGGACAAGAAAAAAATAATGCTCATCTGTGATAGTGCGGCGGCTTTTTCGACTTTGCTGGTATTGATGCTTTTCCTGACGCAAAGTCTTGAAATGTGGCATATTTACATTGTAAATGCATTTAGTGGACTTATGAATACCGTTCAACAACCGGCATCAGAAGTTGCTATTTCCAGAGTTCTTCCCAAAAAGTATTATCAGAAAGAAGGCAGTTTCCGTTATCTTTCCAGTTCAGTCAATTCAATTTTTACGCCGGTTATAACAACTGCTATAATAGGAATTTTTGGAATGAACACTGTTATCATGTTTGACCTGTTCACTTTTTTGGTGGCATTCTTGATACTTTTGTTTTTTATAAAAATTCCAGTAAATAGTCCGGATGATATTCAGAATGAGAGTTTTCTGCATTCTATGAAAAGCGGAATGAATTGGCTGAAAAAAGAGCCTGGAATTTTTACTTTGATTATGTTCCTTTCACCTATCAATTTGGTGGCATCTATGTATGAGGCTGTATTTCCTTCAATGATGCTTTCAAGGAATGGCGGAAGTGAAAAGATTATGGGAATTGTAAATGCAGTGATTGGCATTTCAACCCTGTTAGGAAGCATTGTTGCATCTGTTAGCAAGACAGCGAAAAGCAGAGTAAAAGTAATATGTAATTGCCTTTTATTTTCAATGAGTACAGAAAATTTTCTGCTTGCTTTCGGACAGAATGTATGGATATGGAGCATTGCAGGATTTCTTGGCTGGATTACAATTCCACTCATGAATACAAATCTAAGTGCAGTTATGCGGCTAAAGATTCCGGAGTCCATGCAGGGAAGAGTTTATTCTGTGAGGAATTCACTTCAGTTTTTTACGATTCCAATAGGATATTTTATCGGTGGTTTTGCTGTGGATTGTGTTTTTGAACCATTTATGTCATCGCAGAATAATTCTATTATTTCTACATTATTTGGTACTGGAAAAGGTTCCGGAGCTGCATTGTTCTTTTTTGTAATTGGTTTTCTTGGGATAATTATTTGTTTGTATTTCAGAAGCAGAGAATCCATATGGCAACTTGAATCCGAAAAAGATGAATAAAGAGGAATCTAAAGCAGTCAACTTCGTTTTTTACACAGCCTAAAAAGCTGTGTATTTTTTTATATTCTGTTAGAACTATTAAATTTGTGAAAAAAATATGAATTTTTTCTTGCAATTTTAAGAACAATGTGTTATAATAAATTCATAAAAATTAAAAATTTTCAGAAAGGGTTTCTAGAATTATTATGCAGACACATATTTATCAGTGCGTCAAGATGACACTGGATTTTATTGCTATGATGATGATTGCAAGATATATTTTTCTGATACCATCCCTGGAAAAGAAAGATAACTCTGTCAGTCCGCAGTTTTTATTCTGTACTGGCAGCTATTTGTTAATTATAGGAACATGTCTGCTGTTTGGTACTGTTCCAGCGATTGTTATACTGGGAATCTCAATTGGATTATATTGCTTTTTAACCGGACAAGGTGGCAAACGAAAATATTTCAGGGTTCTGCTATTATTCCCCATTACTGGTATTTGTGCCGGGCTATTAATGCCGCTGACTGTGCTTCCTGTTGTGATTTTACAGCTCGGTGACAATGCAGAAGAGATTTATTCTATTGTGATCTATGCATTTATAGGTCTGGGATTTCTGGCATTCTGTCTGACCGGAAAAAACTGGCGCAGGAATTTCAACAAGGAAATGGTTTATCGCAAACTCGAAAAATGGGAACAGATTTTGTTATATATCATTGGCTGTATGATGTTCGGTTTTGTGGTCGGTGTCTATGCTTATGGGAATATCAATGCGGATAATTACCGTGAAATTGCGATGCTTGAAAGTATTGTCAGCAGTCTGAACGGTTTTACAGTTACGCTGACCATTATTATTCTGATCCTGGTCGGCAATAAAAAGGCACATATGCATCGGGATCTGCTTGAAATGCAACATAATATTATTATTACAATGGCAGATATTGTAGAAAACCGTGATGAAAATACCGGCGGACATATCAAGAGAACGGCCAAATATGTTGAAATCATTGCTGGAACATTACTCGAAAAAGGTTGTTATCAAAACATTTTAAATCAACAGTATATTAATAATATGGTTATTGCTGCACCCTTACATGATATAGGCAAGATTCATGTGCCAGATTCTATCCTGAAAAAACAAGGTAAGCTAACAGATGAAGAATATGCCATCATGAAGAGCCATACAACAGAGGGAAGAAAATTGTTATTGAATGCCGAGAAAACACTAGGACATTTTGAATATCTGGATCTGGCAGTTGAGATGGCATATGGACACCATGAATGGTGGAACGGCAAGGGCTATCCGCAGGGTGTGGCAGAACATAATATTCCATTATGTTCCAGAATTATGGCAGTTGCAGATGTGTTTGATGCAATTGTATCCCAAAGATGCTATAAAGGCTCTATGAAGCTTGATGAAGCCTATGAGATCATCAAGCACGAAAGCGGTTCTCACTTTGATCCAATTGTGGTACAGGGTTTCCTGGATGCTAGAGAACAGATTAGTGAAGTACTTCGGGAATTTGAGGAGCCACTTGTACT
>CAMWOX010000126.1 GCA_947175975.1 uncultured Ruminococcus sp. | reverse complement strand
TTTAAACCAGATCCATCTGTGACGACCACACCTTTGACGACTGCAACAGGCGAAACAAATGGCAATCCGAAATAATCGCACAATGATGATACCAAATTCGATGCAATTGCATTGAGATTATTTCTAATCCAGTAAGCATCCTCTGGATTGTCATGATAGCCAAGTTCACACAGGACAGCAACAGCATTGGTTCTGGTGACTTCTCCAAGTGTTGTTGTTGGTCTTGCGGTCACTTTTTCCGGAATGGGATAAATATTTTTCAGGTCATTGGCAATGGTAATTGCCAGTTTTTCGCTGGACATGCTGTAAGGCGAATAATAAATATCAATTCCACGCAGTTTTCCAGCCATATCTTCCGGGGCGGCATTGCTGTGCAATGCAAGATGTACATCATAATAAGCTGCGTTTGAATCTGCGATTGCGCCGACTGCATTCCTGGCAGGATCATTTCTGACAAAAGAAATGCCGCTCGCTTTCAAATAAGGCTCCATCGCATCCGCAAGAAGATTCATATATTGCTCTTCTGTGCCGCCATCCACATAGGGATTCCACTCCTGGGTAGAGGGACTTAAAAAAATCTTTGGCATGAATACGCTCCTTTCGGGGATTTGCTACCATCCTCCCCTGCTGTATTCTATGCAGAACAGATCAAAAAAGTGCCGGATTCTGAATCAGGTTTAGAAACATCAATACATAATCTGAGACAAGTCAACCTCAATTGTCTGGTCTTTTGTAAAATAATAAATATATGCCTGTTTTACGGATTCACCTAGAATCAGCTCCGCCGCTTTCTGATACAACCCCAACTGCTTGCTGTATTTTTGCAATAATTCTTCTTTTTCCTGTGAATGATCTGTTTTATAGTCCACAATGACCCAACCATCCGGCTCATGAAACAACAGATCCATTGTGCCAATGATAATACCGTCAGTGCCAGTATAATTCTGAAGCAGTTCTGATGTTTCAGGCAGAGCCAGATCTGCAATTCTCACGAATATCTGTTTTTCTTTCTGTACCTGATCAGATACAGCAATTCTCTGATATAAACGGCTGTTGAAGAATCTCTTCAGTTTTTCCGGTTTGAGTGCCTGTATTTCCAGCGAAGTCAAATAGCCTTTGTTCTGAATGCGTTCTAATTCAGTCAAAAGATCCTGTTGTGCTTTCTGGAAGTCAATATATTGCATGATTTTATGAATTGCAGTACCTCTTGCATTGCCATGGAGTTTTTTTGCTTTTTCTTCCTGCCTGAGAAATTCTGGTTCACGGATCTGGATTTCATCCGCTTCATGAGACAATTCTGTGACACTGTATTTTGAAGGAAGAATTGTCTGACCGGAGTCATAAGCATAAGCAAGCTGGTTCTGAATCACTGAGATTACAGCGGCATCCGGTTTTACTTCTGGAACTATTTCTTGTTCCAGTTTATTCTGGATTTGACTTTCAGGAGTCCAGACGACATAGTCTGCAAATCCGGAACTGGATGAACTGATTCCGGAACATGCATCCCGGATATAATCGCCTTGTCCTGATGAGAACAGAAACCATAAAATCCAATCCTGCATACTTTTGGCTTCTCCTGAGAATGTTTTCACGATTTCAGGATAATTTTCACAGAGGTTCGTATTCTTGCATTTCACAGCAGATTCGTCAAACACCAAAAACAACTGTTGTTTCGCTCTTGTCAATGCAACATAGAGCAGCCGCATTTCCTCATGTTTCTCTTTCTGTTTCCGGATCAGATCCAGATAAGTAAATGCAACTGTTTTGACTTTCAGGTATTGTTTCTGATCCAACATTCTGAGACCAAGCAGACCAGATTTCTCTGCCAGAATAGAATCCGTGCCATTTTTGGAATGTCCCTTAGAAAAAGAACGATCCAGATTTGCCACAAACACAAACGGATATTCAAGTCCTTTTGATTTATGGATCGTCTTGACAGAAACAAAATTCGTATTTGCATGAATCGCATTTTTCGGTGCAAAATCATCCTCTTCTTCGCTTTCTGCAAGGTGATCCAAATATCTGAGCCAGCCGCTCAGACAACTCTGTGCAGACAGGTCTGCATGTTCTCTGTAATTCTGTGCATACTGGGAAAAAATCTCAAGATTTTCCCGTCTTTCGTCTGCATTTTCATACAGACTCTGCAAAGACAACAGATCTGTGATTTCGTAAATTTCCTGGATACATGTCTCCAGAGGCAGTCTGTCTGTGAGTTTCCGGATCTGTTCAAGCTGTCGGAGAAATACGCTGCATTTTTCTGCCAATACAGCATATGCAGGATCTGTTTTCTGTTCTGTCAAATACCGGACTTGCAGATAGAGACGTTTTTTATCCGTTGCAAGAAATTTCAATACAGCCAGCTCCTCTGTTGAGAATCCATATAATGGTGACAATAGCACACTTGCCATTGCCATATCTGTCATAGGATTATCTGCGATCCGGAGCAGATTCCAGATCAAACGGATCTCCGGAAAAGCCAGAAACTGATGACTCTCCTGGCACAGAACCGGAATATTCCGTTTCTGGAACGATTCTGCCAGAATACTATGATTGGTTTTGGTACGCATCAGAATACAGAAATCTTTGTATTCACAAGGACGGATGCCGTCTTTGGTCATAACAGGTGCTTGCTCAGCGATCATCTGCATAATGGTATCCGCAATGCATTCTGCCTGCATGACAAATGACTTTGTCTTTTCTTCTTTGTCATGGTCAGAACTTTGAGCAAATAAAATTCTTGTCCGCTGACCATTTTCCGCCAGATTGTCATAAATCTTCGCACCAAAATTTAACTTTTCATGTTCTGAATACGACACTTCCCCGCATTGTTCCGTCATCATGCTTGTAAACAATGCATTGACAAAATCAACAACACTCCGGGAACTTCTGAAATTCTGATTCAAATAAACCGTCTGCATCGTTGGTTCTGAATGACTCTTGGCAATTGCAGACATAAAATTTTCAGGGTTGGCATTCCGAAAGCGATAAATTGACTGTTTGACATCACCGACCAGGAAAATATTATCTCCATAATTCAGGGATTCAGAATTTCCATGTGCCAGCAGACGGAACAAGCAATCCTGTCTGTTATTGGAATCCTGATATTCATCTACCATGATCAGCTGATACTGTTCAGATAATGCTCTGGCAAGTTCTGTCTTATGAATTTGTCCCTGTTCATCCACCTGACCGAGTAATTTTGTCAGCACAAGATATTCTGCATCATCAAAGCCAAGAACATTCTGATGTTTCTTTTCCTGAAATAACGCTTCCCGGTATTGCTTTGTGAGATCCAATAACAATGGAATAACCTGATTCTGGATTTTTTCATCCTCTGCATAGAATTTCAGAGGTGCAAGAAGATTCTTGCAGGCATTCTGATAGATGTCTTTGTATAAATTCCGGATGTCTTTCAATACTTCATATTGCGGTTTGTCTTTCTGACACCCGGCAGTTTTTACTCTTCTGAGGTCAATAAAATTGACAGAATGCATCTCCGGATTTGCCAGCAATGTTTCTTTGTGCGCCGTGCGGACATACTGCATCTGAGCCTGCATCATAGAAATCTCCGGATCTAAAACTTGTTCTTCATAAGGATATTTGCCATAGGGTGAAACAGCCGCTGCCTGAGCGATTTCTCTGCCTTCTTCGGCAATTGCAATTGCAGTTGCAATCCTGTTACAAAAAGCATCATTAATCGCATCCAGTAAGTATGTATTTTCTCTCTGACAGAGCTGTTCTGCTTGTGTCAGCCAGTAATCCGGAAAAGCCAGGGAGTTTAAATACTTGTCAATCCCTGTAATAATCTGTTCCAGTTTTTTATCATTTCTGGTACAGAAACAGCCAAACAACAGCTCCGCCTGTTCCGGCTGTTTTTTGCTGAACTGTTCCAGAACTGTCTGAATCGCTCTTCTGCGATAGATAGCATCCTGTCCGGATTCCGCAATCTTGAACTGTGAAGAGACACCACATTCTTCTGCATTCTCACGGATCAGATCAAAGCAGAATGCATGAATAGTTGAAATTTTGGCATTGCCTAAAAGACTTCTTTGCTGGAGCAGCCAACTATACAGTTCATCCTGTTGATGCTGATTCCGGTTCATCGCATCTAATTTTTCAGAGAGTGCTTTTGTCAGCCTTTGTTTCATTTCAGCGGCGGCATCATTCGTGAATGTGACAACAATCATTTCATCCGCCCGGACTTTCCGCTCCATGTTCGAGAGAATCTGTAACAGACGCTCAATCAGAACGGCTGTTTTGCCACTGCCGGCAGATGCAGAAACGATCATACTCTTATCCCGTATGTCGATCGCTTGTTGTTGTTCGTATGTCCAGTTCATGCTTTCCCCTCCCCTGTGGAATCTTCCCCGAATACAATTTTGAGTGAATCCTGTATTTCTTCATCTGTTGCTTTGTGCTTGCATTCCTCTGTCACAGCTTTTCCGCAGAAATCCGCACAGGGACAGAATTTGCATGGTATATCAGGATATAATATATTTGGTTCCGGTGCAAGTTCTCCGGCATAGACTTTATCTGCCATTTCTGAAATTTTCTGATAAACATGTTTTTTCAGATGCTGCATTTGCAGGGAATTAATGGAAAATACCTGTTTCTTATTCTTTCTGTCCTTATTTCTGTTTGTTTTATTCTGTTCCATAACAGGAATCTGTTCTGCTGCAAGTGACGGTTCTATGTATGTAAGCGTTTCTTCCAGTACAAGTCCTTTCATTCTATAATAGGCATCCAGAATTTCTTTCCCCGTAGATTTTGCTGTTTCTCTTTCTGTATAATTCTGTTCTTTGGGCTGTCCGCTTGGCATATACAATACAGCAGTCGGACTGATCTGTCCGTATTCCTGCATTTCTTCCAATGCAAACAGATAAATCAGCATTTGTAGATCCAGTCCGTCTGCAAGACGTTCCGGCAGAAAATCCTTTTCGGAAGTTTTGTAATCAATGACTCTCAGGAGTGTATCCTCTTCCGTCTGACAAATATCGACTCTATCAATTTTGCCGTGACAATGGACTTTTCCGTCACACAGAACAAAAGATCCAAGATTTTTCTCGATTCCAACGGGTGTAAATTTGCTGTTCCGGATTTCCTCCTGCATATGCAGTAATAATTGCAGAAGACTTTTGCCGTTCATGCGATAATTAAGCTGAAATCTACCATCACGGCGTACGGCATCTGAGAAATTTTCTTTTGAAAATGTTTCAGACAACAGATCAATTTCTTTCTGCAATTCCTGAACGGACAATGCAGAGA
>CAMWOX010000125.1 GCA_947175975.1 uncultured Ruminococcus sp. | reverse complement strand
CTAACTATTATAGCATACTTACAAAGATTTGTCTAGTGTTTTTTTCATATTTTTCAAAAAATTAACCTGATGTGAATTATCCCCTATTCTTCGGATTCAAAACCCAGTATCTCACAAATTTGTTCTGTCATTTTTTCAAAATGCTGTTCTGATTCAGATGACCATAAGCATAAAAATTCCTCACCGTCTTTGATTAGCATTATCAAAGCATCCTCGTATGGCTGAAAGAACTTTACACCTGTATATAATTCAGAATCAGCATCTGCATGAGGAAATTTTTCGGCTAACAAATCCGCTTGTTCCTGTGTGATCATATAAAATTCTTCACAGGAATACGCAAAAGAAAACGTTCTCTGCACATATGCCTGCGAAATCAGAAATTCCGATACAGAATTACATACTTGATACCAGTTTTCATCATCCTGCGTTTCGTAGACAGGCGGATTTGTCTTTGTCAAATCTTCTTTCTTGATTGCGCAGACAAAACAACATTGATTTTCCACATAGAATGCACAATATTTCTCATATTCAAAATTTTGAATCCGATAGTGTAAATATCTTCCGTCTGATGTCAATAATGCATCCTGTGTAGCATTCATAGACTGACAGCCACCGCAAAGCCTGTAATACTCCAGTAATGCCTCTGGAATTGTCCCGAATAACTCCTGAATCTGCTGAATCTGTTCTTCCGGCAATGGTTCTGGTCTTGTCAACTGAAATAATTCGCAAATCCCCTCATAATTCCACATAATATCCTCCATTTATAATTACTGAATTTTCATCTGAAAGCCGTTCACGGTTACATCCGGACTGTCAAGGGAAATCATCAGGAATTTCCTGCCGTCAATCATACGGGTTGTGATCTTGTCCGTAGCATCCCCAGATATATTTACCGTCACACCGTCTGCATTGAGTGTTGTTTTGGATTCTGCCAGATTAGATGCCATGAAATAATGATCTTCCACTGTTTCACGATAGAGTTTCTGTGCCGCCTCGGCTTTTTCCTGTGTAACTCCGGAATCCAGGAGCATGTCCCTGACCAGAATATCACTCACAACAGGCGGTTCTGGCTCATCCTTGAATGCTTTCGCATAATCCTGGATTTTTTCATTGACAGAAGCAATCACCTGTAAATTCAGATCTTCACCGACAGCCTGATCCAGGACGGCACGGAACAATTCTTTTTCCTTGTCAGCAGATAGGATAAATTTACAACCGAGAACATCTTCAATGATCGAAGTATTGGGATCTTTTGATTTTTTTGCATAATACATCACATGATTGACATCTGGTCCTCTGCCGGTAAATGTCGGGAATAAAAATCCATCCGTTGGTGCATCCGCAACCACTCTGTCCATGGTAATCTTGCGGATGATAGTATTTTCTTCTTCATCATAGATCAGACCATCTACTCTGGATTCCACCGGGCAGACTGCACCAATCAGAAAATGATATTCATGAGAATCATATTTATTTTTGCGGTCGGACTTGTCCTTTTCAAAGACGGTATAGACAAATTCCCCTACGAAAAATGCATAAGGCAGATCATACAGCATATTATTTGTCACATGTGTGATAAATTTCTCTGTCTGTTCTTCATCCTGCATCCCTTTCTGAAGCAGTTCCCAGAGAAGATTCTGACTCTGGTCTTCTTCGTAGACTTCATTGGGGAATGCATATTCTACAAGCCCCTTGCCGAGCGTACCTTTGAGGACTTTTGCGAATATATCATAGAGAACACTGAGTTCTTCGTCAGGGATCTGTGCAAACGTCCGGACGCTCTGGCATTTTCTTGTTTTTTCGGAATCAATGAAACAAGTCATGATTTTTTTCAGTACCATCAAATCATCTGATTTCTGGAAATGTTTTTTAAGTTCGGTCTGATCTTTTTTATTCATGTAAAAATCTCCAATCTAATTATCAAAATAAAAAACTCCCGGAGCAAATGCCCTGAGAGTATTTTTTCATGCCGGTGGTGGGACTTGAACCCACACGCCCTTGCGGACAACAGATTTTGAGTCTGTCTCGTCTGCCATTCCGACACACCGGCTCTTACAATAATGCTATTATAGCATATTTTAAAATATTTGTCAAGTGTTTTTCTGAAATTTTTTTAAAAATTCACTTGCATATTCTTTCAGAGTGTGTTATACTAAAAATATGCCGTGTTAAGATAGTAGAATTTTATCTGTATTAGAAAGGAATATTGATTTATGAAAGACGGATTCGTAAAAATTGCTTGTGCATCTCCGGATCTCAAACCGGCTGACTGCGAATATAACGCAAAGAATATACTCGCCTGCATCCAACAGGCGGCACAGAAACATGCAAAAATCATTTGTTTTCCGGAGCTTTCCCTCACAGGTTATACCTGTGGAGATTTGTTTTTACAAGAGATGCTGTTAGAATCTGCTGAGACGTATCTGGCAGAACTCACAGAACAGACGAAAAACCTGGCAATCATGAGTATTATTGGACTGCCTGTTGCATTGCAGAATAAATTGTACAACTGTGCCGCTGTAATCTATGAAGGCAGAATTTTGGGACTTGTTCCGAAAACACATATCCCCAATTACAGTGAATTTTATGAAGCAAGACATTTTACATCCGGAACAGCAACAGACATGCCAGTGAAATTCTGCCATACAGATATTTCTTTTGGCACAAATCAATTATTCCACTGTCAGGAAATGCCCGAACTGATATTTGGCATTGAAATCTGTGAAGATTTGTGGACAGGTGAAACGCCTTCTACAAGACTGGTACAGAATGGTGCAAATCTGATTTTTAATTTATCCGCCAGTGATGAGATCATCGGCAAAGCAGACTATCGGCGGACAATTGTCAAAGCCAAATCCGGCAGTCTGGTGTGTGCTTATGCCTATGCGGATGCAGGAATCGGAGAATCCACCCAGGATATGGTTTTTGCTGGTCATAACATCATTGCAGAGAATGGCTCTATTCTTACAGAATCAAAATTATTTCAGCAGGAAATTATTTTTGCAGACATAGATCTGAAAAAAATAGCAGCTGAAAAACGCCGTATGAATACATTCTGCTCCAGGAATGACAATTTCCGTAAAAACTGTTTCTCTATGCCAGTTGAAAAAACAAATCTGGAACGCTACATTCCACAGCATCCGTTTGTGCCGTCAGATCAGCAGATCCTCAACAATCGCTGTGAAGAAATCCTACTCATGCAGTCTGTCGGTCTGCGTACCAGATTACAGCATATCTCCTGCAAGAATGCTGTATTAGGCTTGTCCGGTGGTCTGGATTCTACACTGGCATTGATCGTCACAGTCCATGCATTTGACATGCTTGGACTGTCTCATAACGGCATTACAGCCGTGACAATGCCCTGTTTCGGCACAACAGACAGGACTTACACAAATGCCTGTCGTCTTGCAGATGCCTATGGAGTAACGCTCCGGGAAATTCCAATTCAGGATAGTGTCAGACAGCATTTCAAAGATATTCAGCATGAAGAATCCAATCATAATGTTGTCTATGAAAATGGTCAGGCGAGAGAACGCACACAGATTCTGATGGATATTGCCAATCAGACAGGCGGTATCGTAATTGGTACGGGAGATCTGTCAGAACTTGCACTCGGTTGGGCAACTTACAACGGCGATCATATGAGTATGTATGCTGTCAATGCATCCATTCCGAAAACACTTGTGCGTTATCTGACAGCCTACGAAGCCGCACACACAGACGGCGATCTGCAAGAGATCCTGCTGGATATTCTGGACACGCCCGTCAGTCCGGAACTTCTTCCACCGGATCAGAACGGACAGATCGCACAGAAAACAGAAGATCTGGTCGGTCCTTATGAACTTCATGATTTTTATTTGTATTATATGCTCCGGTTCGGCTGTAAACCGAGCAAGATCTACCGCATGGCATGTTATGCATTCCAGAATCTATATTCTGAACAGGAAATTCTCAAATGGCTCAACGTGTTTTACAGAAGATTTTTCACACAGCAGTTCAAACGTTCCTGCCTGCCGGATGGACCGAAAGTCGGCAGTGTAACGCTTTCACCCAGAGGTGATTTCCGTATGCCGAGTGATGCCAGTGTCAATCTTTGGCTGAAAGATCTGGAAAATATCTCCTGAAAATAGATAATTTCCATTCAAAATACGATCTTAATTCTATACACGAAAGAAGGTTTTCCCTTGGGCGATAAAAAAAACAAGAAAAAAAATTACTACCTGGTTGATTATGAAAACGTCCACAAATCCGGTCTGAATGGCATTGAAGAACTGCATCGGACTGATACAGTGATTATTTTCTACAGTGAAAATGCAGATTCGTTATCTTTTGAACTGCATCACTATCTGGCACAGACAAAAGCTGTCGTGAAATATATCAAAGTAGATACAGAGGGCAAGAATGCACTGGATTTTCAGTTGTCCTCCTACATAGGCTATCTGATCGGACGCAATGAACACTGCAAATGTTATATTGTCAGCAACGATAAAGGCTATCACAATGTCCGGGATTTCTGGCAGAAACGGGATGCTAAAATCAAAATGATTTCCTGCATCAAAAGTCAGACAAACAGTGCCGGCGTGAAGAAATCCAACGTCCTGGAGGTACTCCGGGATATTTCCCTCACAGATGAGGAAAAAACACAGGCGGCCGCAATCATCAGACATCAGCTGAAAACCGGTGCGCCACAGCTCTCCCGGCTGAAAATTAATATCAATAATGAGCTGATCCATAAATTCGGCACAGAGAAAACAAAATTAATCTATGCGGCAATCAAGCCACTGATCAAGTAATTATGCGTTATATTCTGATTGATACAAATTCCCCCGGAATGGAGGGAATTGACCAGCTCACAAACCAGGATGTTGTTGCGTTCCTGCCGGAATGTCCCATTCCGGATGATCCTGCACAGGAAATCAGCATCATTACACAGGACAAAAACTTCATAATTCCTGGAAATCTCAGAAATCCAGTCCGGATCTATCCAAGTATTCTACGCTGCATCCGGAAGACCAGATTCCAGGAATGCAACAGGATTCTGGATTCCCTGGATCTAGACGACACTCAGAAAAAACAGGTTATATTCTGGATAAAACGTGCGCACTGCATCCGGAATTGCGGAAAGCGGAAATACAAAACGCATAACAGATTGCAGAATATTCTGCAAAATCAGGAACAGCTTGCAAAAATCTATCAGGCTGTCAAAGACTTACTATAAAAATATATGAAATTCAGGAGGTTTTCATTATGAGCGAATTAAATTACAAAGAAAGAT
>CAMWOX010000124.1 GCA_947175975.1 uncultured Ruminococcus sp. | reverse complement strand
TGAAATGTACCTGATTACCTGCATCGGACATATCCAGTAAAAATTCCTTTGCAAAAGAACCATCCTGAATGTCAGACAGTACTTTCTTCATGGCTTTCTTGGTGTCTTCTGTAATTACCTTCGAGCCAGTGATATAATCACCATATTCTGCTGTGTTGGATACAGAATATCTCATGCCTTCGAAGCCGGACTGGTAGATCAGATCCACGATCAGTTTCACCTCATGAACGCATTCAAAATATGCATTTCTCGGATCATAACCAGCTTCTACAAGCGTCTCAAAACCAGCCTGCATCAAAGCACACAAACCACCACAGAGAACAACCTGCTCGCCGAACAGATCCGTTTCTGTTTCTGTCCGGAATGTTGTTTCCAGAACACCTGCACGACTGCCGCCGATACCATCCGCATAAGCCAGACCGATCTCCTGTGCATTTCCTGTTGCATCCTGCTGAACAGCGATCAGACAAGGAACGCCCTTGCCAGCCTGGTATTCAGAACGAACAGTATGACCCGGTCCTTTTGGAGCAATCATAACAACATTGACATCTGCCGGAGGAACGATGCAGCCAAAATGGATATTAAATCCATGTGCAAACATGAGTGTTTTGCCTGCCGTCAGATAAGGTGCAATCTCAGACTCATAAAGAGCTTTCTGTTTTTCATCCGGAATAAGAATCATGATCACATCAGCAATCTTAGCAGCTTCTGCTGTTGTCATTACTTTCAGACCCTGTGATTCAGCCTTTGCCCAGCTCTTGCTGCCCTCATAGAGACCAACAACCACGTTGACACCGCTTTCCTGAAGATTCAGTGCATGTGCATGACCCTGAGAACCATAACCGATAATTGCAACAGTCTTACCATCAAGTCTCTTGATGTCGCAATCCTGCTGATAAAAAATCTTTGCTTCTGCCATTTTAGGAACACTCCTTTTTTATTTTTGCTGATTTCCTAATGATTTGCCGAAAAACAAATCCGGAAACGCTCTATTTACTAGTATAGCACAAATTTTCCAGCTTGTCAAGCATTTATTTATTGCCGAACGCAATTTCACTGTTAAGATAACTGCATCCACGTTCCAACGCAACCACACCAGTCCGGCACATTTCTAGAATACCCAAAGGTGCCACCAATGCAATAAATGCTTCGATCTTAGAAGTCTCTCCTGTAATCTCTACACAAAGTGTATTCGGGGAAAAATCCACAATCTTGGATCTGAAAATATCCACAGCAGAGAGGATTTCCTG
Organism: uncultured Ruminococcus sp.; assembly: GCA_947175975.1. Classification (GTDB taxonomy): domain Bacteria; phylum Bacillota; class Clostridia; order Oscillospirales; family Ruminococcaceae; genus UBA3855. The sequence continues at coordinate 4,036 of CAMWOX010000124.1, read as the reverse complement.
CCGTGTCTCCGGCTTATTCTGCAACTTGATCAATGCAAGCTCACGGTAAACGCTTTTTTCACGTTCCATGACTTTGACTTCTTTGACATTATAGAGCTTTTTCAGCTGCTTGATAATCTGATGACAGATTCCATCATCACCAGTCAGAGAAATCGTGATTCTGGAATATTCGTGGTTTTCCGTTTCGCTCACTGTAAGAGTATCAATATTGAACCCTCTGCGGTTGAACATACTTGCCACACGAGTCAAAATGCCGGGTTGGTTCTCCACCAAAATTGCAATCACAAAACGTTCCATTATTCCCCACTCCTCTCTGTGATAATATCCTCAATACAACCGCCTGGTGGGAGCATCGGCAGTACAAATTCATCCTGATGAATTGCCACATCAATCAGAACAGGAGCATTTTCCGCAAAAGCCTGTTCGATTACGGATGGCATTTCCAAGAGATCCGTCACACGATAGCCTTTCATACCAAATGCATCCGCCAATTTCACAAAATCTGTTTTTCTTGTATGCAGATCTGTATTAGAATAATGCTTCTCAAAAAACAGTGTCTGCCACTGGCGTACCATGCCAAGCACTTGATTATTCATGATTACAATTACAACCGGGATATTCTCAGCTGTTACTGTTGCAAGTTCATTAAGATTCATACCGAAACTGCCGTCACCTGTAAACAGAATCGTTTTCTTGCCGGTTGCTTTCGCTGATCCGATTGCTGCACCGAGACCAAATCCCATTGTGCCAAGACCGCCACTGGAAATAAATGTCCGGGAATTTTGGAAAGGATAATACTGTGCAACCCACATCTGGTGCTGTCCGACATCAGTTACAATGGGCGTATCTGCCTGTGCATATTTTGCTACTTCCTGAATCAGTGCATACGGTGTAATGCGGTCTTTTGCAGTCACACGCTCAAACTGTTCAGATTCCAAAGCTTTCAGCTCCGCAATCCTTGCGTTCCAGTCTGGATGATGTTTCTCCGGAACAACTGCCAACAAACGCTGTAAAGCATCTTTGATATTACATTCCATACCGAGTGCAACACTGACATTCTTGTTTAATTCTGCACCATCAGCATCAATATGAATGATCTTTGCTTTCCTTGCGTATTTTGCTACGTTTCCGGTCGCACGATCACTGAATCTTGCACCGACTGTGATAATCAGATCTGCTTCATCCTGCGCAACACTGGATGCATAATGTCCATGCATTCCCTCCATGCCTAAGTATCTGGGATGACTGACCGGAACAGCAGACAATCCCATCATGGTACAGCCGATTGGTGCATCAATCTTATCAGCCAGTGTGCAGAGTTCTTCAGAAACATTTGCTGTGACTGCACCGCCGCCAAAATAAATATAAGGCTTTTCCGCAGCAGCAATCATCTCTGCTGCACGGGTGATTTTCTCATCCTTTGCAAGTTTCTGTGCTTTCTTCTCCACAACAGGACAAGCCGTATACTCAAATTTTGCGATCTGCACATCTTTCGGGACATCCACAAGAACCGGACCGGGACGACCGGATTTTGCAATTGCAAACGCTTCCCGGATAGTATCTGCTAATTTATCAACAGATTTTACTAAGAAATTATGCTTTGTGATAGGCAATGTCACACCTGTAATATCCACTTCTTGGAAACTATCTCTGCCGATCAGACTATTCGGCACATTGCCAGTAATCGCTACTAACGGGACAGAATCCAGATAAGCCGTAGCCAGTCCGGTTACAAGATTTGTTGCACCTGGTCCAGAAGTCGCAATGACAACACCGACTTCGCCGCTTGCTCTTGCATAGCCGTCCGCTGCATGTGCCGCACCCTGTTCATGTGCTGTCAGGATATGTTCGATTCTGTCACTGTACTCATACAATGCATCATAGAGATTAATTACCTGTCCGCCAGGATAGCCGAACACAGTTTTCGCTCCCTGTTCTATCAGTGTTTCTACAATGATTTCTGCACCTGATAAAATCATGTTTTTCACTCTCTTTCCTGTATTTTATTTTTACTTGCAGAAATTCTGAGACTTCTGCAAACAAAAAAGTTCTCTTTTATTATAGCATTTTTAGTAGTCTAAATCAAGTGCTTTTTCTATTTTTGTACTTTTATCTAAATTTCAACATGATTATTCGGCAAAATAACAAAATATCCGGCAATCTGCGTAAAAACTGCCGGATATAAGAGAACTCATTCGTTGTTTAGAAAGGACAGGTCAATACTACCAACATCTGTGGAAATGATTATTTTATTTCTCTGATCTGTATCAGAAATACTATTCCGGATATTTCCAATTTCTCTATGATTCAAAGAAACAGACCCAATATCTGAAAAGCATTCCAAAGCAAAGTCTTCTTCTTTGCCATTCACAGAAACAGAAATATCTCCAGTATCTGCGTGCAGATGAAGACTGCCATTCATTGTAATATTCTGTAAATTCATTGCACCGACATCACTTTCAGCTTGGACAGTTCCGGAAAATGTAGCATTTTCGATCTGGCAGTCACCTGTACTGAGTTTGATTTCTGTTTCTCCGAAGCAGGATAGATTTTCTGCATGAACTGCACCAACATCAGAATCCAGAATACAATTCTCCTGAATACTGCTGTTTTTCAATTCTGTGTTTCCTGTACTCGTTTCCAGTTTGAATGCTTTGATTTCGCAGTCTGCAATGTTGCAGTCTCCGACATCAGAATCAATCCATAATTCTTCCATCTGCAAACCTGAAACAGAACAATTTCCGATATCAATTTCTATTTTTGCCTGCTGGTATTGCTGTTCCGGAACAACGATTTTAATTTCTGTGGAAACAGGATGCAGAAAACCAAAATTCATAAACTGCACAAAATGTTTTCTTTTATCTCGGATCTGTAATGTTCCATCCTGAGAATCCATTTCTATAGTATCAGAAATGCTGGTAATCTCCACCATACATTCTGTAATTGTTGAATCTTTTTCCAGAGAGACTGCACCCTCAGCAAGGAATATATCGAATGCAGAAATATTTTCAAATGTTTCTTCCTGTTGAATCAGATGTTTCTTTCTGTCAGATTCTGCACGAACGGCACCCGCCGTCATGCATACGATTCCAGACAAAATCAATCCGGCACTGACTGCCCAGTATACTTTTGGAAATTTCAGATTCATGCGTAATTCTCCTTTCTGAATAATTTTTTGCAGACATGAACGGTTTGTTTCCAGACAAACTGACTGGATTTCACAATTCCGTTCAGGCATGGTTTCCAGATCAGCATTGTAACACCGGCACAGAGCAGTCCCGAACCAATACTCCAGAGACCATCGCCCAACAGGTGATTTGTGAGAAATACAATCCCTTGTATCGGCGCAAGAATTGTTGCTGCTCCAAAACTGAATACAAGTATTACCAGTGTAAACACTACCATCAGCCACAGAAATGCAATAATCAGCCAGAACGGACTTGTAATCAGGATAATCACAATCCCGAAAATCAGATCACCTGTGCCGGAGGATTTCCGGGATGTTTCTGAAATCCCTGAAAATACCGGCATTTCATCGCTTAGGATTCTTTCAGCAACAGATTGCGGCGATCCCAAATTCTCAAGTGCCTGTTCCACGGCATCCCCTGCCTCTTCCAGATATTCCCTGTAATAAGCCAATGCATTCTGCCGTTCTTCCGATTTCAAACCATGCAGATTTTTCTCTAATTCCTGTAAAAATAATTCAATTGTCATGATTCCTGCTCCTTTCCTAGAATTTCTTCAATCTGTGATTTATGCTCGACCCAGTCTTTCCGATACTGGAGCAGCATAGCCTGCCCTAATGCAGTAATCCGGTAATAACGCCGATTTCTGCCCATGTAGGCACGGTCAAATGTTTCAAGAGCTCCGTTTTTCTGCAATCTGCGCAGAACCGGATAGAGTGTAGATTCCGAAACCTTAACAGCATTCTGGATTTCCTGCGTAATCCTGTAGCCATAAGTCTCTTCCCGGTCAACAAGCGCAAGAACAAGCGCATCCAGCAGAGCTGAACTGATGGGAAACATATGTAATATCC
>CAMWOX010000123.1 GCA_947175975.1 uncultured Ruminococcus sp. | reverse complement strand
ATAGGGGAATTTCCTTTCATTTCTTTTAGTTGTATTGTTGTTTCATCGAGCAGAACAGCTCTGCCTTTCCGGAGCAGTCCTTTTGCTCGTTTCGGATATGTTTTACCGACAGTTTTGCCCGATGCGTCAATGACAAGAATGTTTTTTGTCATGGGTGCCTCCCCCTTGTCATAAATGGAATCATCAGAAATAGTCTGCAAGAATTTCTGTTTTTTGTGATGGGTGTCTTCCCCGAATAGCAGAAATATTTCATGATATTACTATTATAACACGGTCGCTGAAAAAAAGCAAGTCTTTTTGTTAAAAATTTTTTACTTTGAAATTTTTAAAATTATCTGGAATACTACTTGATTTTTACACCAGTATGTGGTATACTAATATAATTGGATGAGTCAGGATTTGTGACTGACTTTATTAATTCAAGAACAAGGAGATGAAAATAATGCTGAAAAGTATGACAGGCTATGGTCGGGGTCAGATACAGACAGCTGACAAAGATATTCTCGTGGAAATGAAATCTGTGAATGCCAGGTATCTGGAACAGAATGTCCGGATCGGGAGAAATTATAGTTATCTGGAAGAAGAATTGAAATCTCTTGTGAAAACCAGAATATCCCGGGGTAAAGTGGAAATTTCCGTTTCTGTGACGCTCACAGAGGGAAAAAAGGCAGATATTCATGTGAATCAGGAAATCATTCACGGCTATATTGATGCAATGCTAGATTATAACCGGAATCATGGAGAATTAGATCAATATGATCTCACAATGGATCAATTTTATGCACAGGGTTGGCTCAGTATGATGCAGTTGCCGGATGTGTTCCGGGTGGAAAAAGCAGAATGTGATGAGGATGCACTCCGGCAGGATGTCCTGACCGCTGCACAGCAGGCTCTTGATGCGTTTGTTGGTATGCGTGAGACAGAAGGTGCAAAACTTGTGCAGGATATTCAGAACAGACTGGTGTATATTTCAGAGAAATTGACAGTGATTGAACAGAATGCACCGGAACTGACTGCAAAATACAGAGAACGACTGACCGCAAAAATTCAGGAACTGCTTGGCAATACTGGCATTGATGAACAGAGAATCCTCACAGAAGCGGCTATTTTTTCTGAAAAGACGGCTGTGGATGAGGAAACTGTCCGGCTCAGAAGTCATCTGTCCCAGATGAGAAAATTATTGGATACAGACAGCAGTGTCGGCAGGAAATTGGATTTTCTGATCCAGGAAATGAATCGTGAAGTCAATACAATCGGTTCTAAAATTCAGGATGTGGAGATGACAGCAATTGTTGTGGATCTGAAATCCGAGATTGAGAAAATCCGGGAACAGATTCAGAATATTGAGTGATATGATAGAACGAAAGGATGATCTACATGCAAGAAGGACTTCTGATTGTTGTTTCTGCACCGTCTGGTTGTGGAAAAGGCACAATCCTAGGGCAGATCCTCAAGGATGAGAAATATTATTATTCTGTATCCGCAACTACCAGAACACCTCGCAAAGGCGAAATTGATGGTGTACATTATCGGTTCATGCGTCATGAAGAATTTGAAACATTGATTGCCGAAAATGCATTTTTGGAATATGCGTCCTATTGTGACAATTACTATGGGACGCTGGAAAAGCCAATTGATGATGCACTCACAGAGGGAAAGCATGTGATTCTGGAGATTGAAGTCAAGGGAGCAATGCAGATCCGGGAATCTCGACCGGATGCGAAATTTATTTTTATTGCCCCTCCCAGTCTTGAAACTGTTAGACAGCGTTTGATTCTTCGAGGAACGGAATCGGAAGATGTCATTGCTAAGCGTGTTGAACAGGCGGCGGCAGAATTGCAGTGCAAAAATATGTATGATTACTGCATTATCAATGACGTTCTGGAAGATGCCATTGCAGATTTCAGATCCATTGTCCGTGCAGAAGAATTAAAAATAAATCAATAATTTTCAGGAGGTTCTTATTATGTTAAGACCAGCAATTACCCAGATGATTACGAAAAACGAAAGCTGTTATTCTCTTGTGATCGGTGTTGCAAAGAGAGCAAGAGAGATTGCTGACGAGCTTTACAAGAACAATGAGGTTCTGGAAGAAAAGCCTGTCAAGACAGCTGTGGATGAATTTGCAAGGGGAGAATATAAAATCATTGAAGCATCCGCTGATGACAAGACCATCCTGCAATAATGTCTGAGATTGCGGCGGTTGCGGTGCATGTGGGCTGTGCATACGCAGCGGATATTTTATATCATTACAAGATACCGGATGATCTTTCCTGTGCAGTTGGTTGTAAAGTATTTGTTCCATTTGGAAAATCTGATAAAAGCACAGTTGGTTTTGTCCTGGAAGTCAAACCGGAATCAGAATTTCATTCTGATTCCGGAATTGTGTTGAAATCGATTCAATCTGTTCCGGATAAGATGCCTGTATTGAATCCGGAACAACTGGCACTTGTACACTGGCTACGTGAAAACACATTCTGTACATATTATGATGCGATCAAAGCAATGCTGCCGCCTGGTGTGACCAGAAATAAATCCGGAAGCACCAGAAAAAAACTGGCAGAACCCGTTCAGATCCAGAAAGACTTGCCGGAGCTGATTCTCTCACAGGAACAGCAGAAAGCATATGATACTATTGCACCATGTCTGGAAACAGATCAGCCTTCCTGTTTTCTGTTAAAAGGCATTACCGGAAGCGGAAAAACTTCCATATTTGAGGCACTCGCAGAAAGAACACTTGCACTTGGCAGATCTGTGTTATTACTACTGCCGGAGATCAGTCTGACACCACAGACTGTACAGCGTTTTCAGAATCGTTTCGGAAGCCGTGTTGCACTCATGCACAGCAGACTATCCGACAGTGAGCGTAGACTGGCTTATGAACGTGCCAGAACAGGAGATGCGGATTTTGTCATTGGCACAAGAAGTGCTATCTTTGCACCATTACAGCATATCGGCTTGATTATCATGGATGAAGAGGGTGAACAATCCTATAAATCCGAGTCCGCACCACGTTATGATACAATTGAGGTTGCAAAATATCGCTGCCGCTGGCATGGAGCGGTTCTGTTGCCGTCTTCTGCAACGCCAAAGATTGAAAGCTATTATAATGCAAAGAAAAATATTTATCAGCTTGTGGAACTGAACCAGCGTTACGGCAATGCAGTGCTTCCGGAAGTGGAAGTGATTGACATGAGAACGGAACGGCAAGACGGCAATCAGTCTGTATTCAGCCGTAGATTATTCCAGGCAATACGGCAAAATCTTGAAAACCACGAACAAAGCATTCTGTTACTGAACCGCCGTGGCTATCATACGATTATTAGTTGCTGTATTTGTAACCAACCTGTTTATTGTCAAAATTGTTCGATTCCTATGACATGGCACAAGACAGATCAGTTACTGCACTGTCATTACTGTGGATTTTCACAGCCTGTCCCGGAGAACTGTCCCTCCTGTAATGGCAGAAAACTACGTAGAATGGGTTTCGGGACACAGCGTCTGGAAGAGGAGCTTTCCGAAAGACTGCCACATGCCCGGATTCTAAGAATGGATGCTGATACAACTGGCAAGAAAAATGCCTATGAGCAGAATTTTGAAGCGTTCCGCAAGGGAGAATATGATATTATGCTCGGCACACAGATGATTGGCAAGGGATTGGATTTTCCGAATGTGACGCTTGTTGGTGTTGTTTCTGTCGATAAAGCTCTTTTTGCAGGAGATTTCAAGAGCTATGAACGGACATTCAGTCTGATTACGCAGGTTGTCGGCAGAGGGGGCAGAGCAGAAAAGGCAGGTTATGCTATTTTGCAGACATTTATGCCAGAACATTATGTTCTTCGCTTGTCTGCCGAACAGAATTATGAAGCTTTTGCCAAAGAGGAACTCGCATTGAGGAAAGTCCTGTTGTTTCCGCCGTACTGTGATATCTGTGTTGTTGGATTCACACATCAGGATGAGCAGAAACTAGTAATAGGCGCACAGAAATTTTCACAGTGTATGCAGGAAGTCCTGAAAAATTATCCTGAAAAAATCCCGCTGAGAATACTAGGACCTGTTCCATGCACATACGGGAAAATCGGCGGCAAGCATCGCTGGAGAATGATTCTCAAATGCAAGAATACCCATGTATTCCGGCAATTTATGAGGGAAACACTGGAAAAATCAGCGAAAATAAAAGAAGTTGCAAAAATTCATGTCTATGTGGATATGAACGGCAGCACAGGTATATAATATATTATTTATTTTCTGGAACTTTATTGTTACAGAGAGAAAGAGAGTGAAAGTATGGCAATCAGAAAAATTGTCACAAAAGAAGATCCGATTCTGCGTGCAAAATGCAGAACAGTAGAAAAATTTGATGAAAAGCTCTGGCAGTTGCTCGATGATATGAGCGAAACGCTCTATAAAGCACAGGGGGTTGGACTTGCAGCACCCCAGGTCGGCATCCGCAAGAGAATTGCTGTGATTGATCCAGGTGACGGCTTGATTGAGTTTATCAATCCGGAAATCATCAAGAAAAGCGGTAAACAGCGTGATATCGAGGGTTGTTTATCCTGTCCGGATCAATGGGGCTATGTTGTCCGTCCTAATAAATGTACTGTCCGTGCGCAGGATCGTAACGGCGAATTTTTTGAACTGCGATTGCAGGAGCTTGCCTGCCGTGCGGCTTGCCATGAAATTGATCACCTGGATGGAAAACTATTTCTGGATCTTGTAGAAGAATTTGTAGAGCTTGCAGAGGAGGCGTAATTTTTTAGTATGAAAATTGTATTCATGGGGACACCTGCATTCGCTGTACCCTGTCTGGAAGTATTGGCATCTCGTCATGAAGTGAAAGCTGTTTTTACACAGCCGGATAAGCCCAATGGAAGAAAAATGAAATTGCAGTTTTCACCAGTTAAGAAGAAAGCGTTGGAATATGGCATCAGTATCTGTCAGCCCAATTCTCTCAGAAAGGGCGAAGACGCTCAAAAAGCATTGGAATATCTGAAAAAGTTACAGCCGGACTGCATTGTTGTTGCAGCATATGGACAGATTCTGCCGAAAGAAATTCTGGAACTCCCGAAATATGGCTGTATTAATATTCATGCATCATTACTGCCGAAATACAGAGGCGCTGCACCGATACAGCATTGTCTTCTCAACGGCGAAACAGAAACAGGTGTGACGATTATGCAGATGGCGGAGGGACTCGACACAGGCGATATGCTCCTGAAAAAAAGTATTACAATCCGGGTAAATGAGATTGCCGAAGAACTCCATGACCGTCTTGCAAAGCTTGGTGCGGAGCTGATCCTCCCGGCACTGGAGGGGATTCAGAACGGATCTTTGATACCGGAAAAGCAGGATGATACACAATCCTGTTA
>CAMWOX010000122.1 GCA_947175975.1 uncultured Ruminococcus sp. | reverse complement strand
TGGCAGAACGCTGTGCGTGAACGATTCCTTAATGCATATCATCAAGAATCTGAAGAAATTCCGTCCGACAGATGCAACGTTTGTGCCGATGATTTCTGCTTCCGTCCTGGCACGGATGCAGCAGATGGCAGCAAAGAATCCAGACAAGCTTGCCGTGGGCAGGGAAGTATTCGGTGAAGAATTTGATATTCTCTATTCTGGCGGTGCGTATCTCAGCCCGGAAATTATTGAGGGTTACAAGGAATTTGGCATTGAAGTTGCGCAGGGTTATGGTATGACGGAATGTTCCCCGAAAATCTGCGAGGGTGTCAAGAACTGCAAGTATCCGGATTCTGTCGGCAGAATTGTCCGGGGCTGTCAGGTGAAAATTTCTGATGAGGGTGAAGTCTGGGTAAAGAGTAAGTCCGTCATGATGGGATATTATCACAATCCGGAAGAAACGGAAAAGACGCTCACAGAGGACGGCTGGCTGAAAACTGGGGATCTTGGTTATCAGAATGACGGCTATTTATATTTAACTGGCAGAAAGAAGAATCTGATTATCCTGTCCAACGGCGAGAACGTTTCTCCGGAGGAAATCGAAAATCAGTTCGCTTATTTCGCACCCGTCAAGGAAATTATTGTCTATGAACAGGAACAGCAGATCATTGCGGAAGTGTTTCCGAATCCGGAATACGAGTCCCAAAATATGCAGGAAGAAATCCAGCAGAAGGTTGATGCTGTCAATGAGACATTCCCGCCTGCTAAGCGTATTGTAAAGCTGATACTTCGTGATACGGAATTTCCGAAAACGGCATCCAAGAAAATTATTCGTGCTGCCATTCATAATATTTGAGTTATTATTAAAATTTCGTCAAAATACACGCTTGTTCCATGGACAAGTGTGTATTTTTTAGAAAAGAAATAAAAAAAATCAGAATGCTTGACATTGGGGTTTATTTGTGGTATAATAACTAGTGTATGTTACTATTTGGAAAACAAGGAGCAGGGATTGTTCCTGCTGCTTTTCGGGTAGTGAGTAATTGCGATAAATATATCTGAAAGGGGTTTACATGCTTTATGGCGGAAAAAATTCTCATTACCTGCGACAGTGCGTTGGATGTTGACGAGGAACTCGCCAAAAAATATAATATCAAAATACTTCCCATTGTGATTACCATGAATGGTGAGGAACTTTTGGATGTGGAAGATGTCAAAGCACAGGATATTCTGGATTATCATGATAAAACAGGGGAACTTGCTGTCACTTCTCCGCCGACTGTGCCACAGACTTTCCGGTTCTTCACTCGTTTTGTACATATGGGTTATACGGTCATTCATTTGAGTATGAGTTCCGGGATGTCTCCGGCTTATCAGAATGCTGTGGATGCGTCGCAGACGTTTCAACGTGTACATGTGATCGATACAAAAGAGGCTTCTGTGGGCGGTGCAATGTTGGCAATCAGAGCAGCAGAAATGCTCCAGAATGGTGCATCTTCCCAGGAAATTGTTCAAGAAATTAAAAGCATGATTCCCAGAATCTGCATTCCGTTCCTGATTGATGAAATGGAATTTCTGTATAAAGGAGGACGTGCGTCAACATTGTCTGCTTTCATGGCAGGACTGCTTAAAATTAAGCCGAGTTTATACATTGATAATTCTACCGGAACTTTGATTGTCAATAAAAAATATATGGGTAAGTTTGATGCTGCTGCATTGAAATTTCTGAATGAGAATATCAAAAACGGCAAGAATATGGATAAAAAGCATTTTATTCTGGCACATACCGGATGCCCTGCGGATTTTTTGGATTCCTGCGTGACAGAAATCGATAAATTAGTAGATTTCCAGGAAATTCATGTGATCCGTGCCGGAAGTACGATTACATCACATCTGGGCAAAAACTGCATCATTCTTTGCTGGCTCAACAAAACCTGAAGTTTGTGATTCAGAAAGCTGGGATATATATATGCCATCTGTACAGGAATTTAAAAAGAATATCTCTAAGATACAGGAAGATACTGCAATTCAGATGTCCGGCACAGCATTCCGGATTGTGGATCAGTACCAGGATATGATTTACAGAACGGCTTTCACTCTTGTGGGGAATCCGGAGGATGCAGAAGATATTTTACAGGAAGTGTTTTTTAAATATTTCCGGCTGAATCCGGCATTTGAGAGTGAATCTCACGAAAAAGCGTGGCTTTTGCGAGTAACAATCAATGAAGGAAAGAATCTTCTGAAAAGTTTCTGGAAACGCCAGCGGACAGATTTTGATTTTGAGAAAATGATTCAGCCGGAGTCTGAAGCAAATTCGCATGATTCAGACGTTTTGCAGGCAGTTATGAGTTTGCCGGAAAAATACAGGATCGCAGTGTATTTATATTACTATGAAGAGTATTCTATTAAGGAAATTGCAGGATTGACCGGACAATCCGAGACAGCAATTGCACAACATTTGAGCCGTGGCAGACATAAATTACGGAAAAAACTGGAGGGATCATTGCATGGATCTGCGTAAAGAAATCAAAAATGCTTATCAGAATATCCGAGTGCCGGAGTCCGTAACAGAAAAATTGAAAATGGAGCTGTATCAGAAAGATTTTCATGAATTTCATGAGGAAGAATCCGAGATTTTCCAGGTGGAAGAAGCACCCCGGATTCCTGTTCTGAAATATTGCACTGTTGCCGCTGCATGTCTGGTAATCTGTGCAGGGATCGGCTTTTCTGTATTGGATCTGTTTACAGAAAGATCTTCTGACAGATTAAATCCGGCACAGTCTGTGAATGTGACAATGACAGAGACAGAGGAAGAAACAACAGAGGCTTCAGCGATTGCAACTGCCAGAAGATATGGAAGTGAATAATTCGGGGAATGCTGGTTATACTAGTTTTGCCGGAGAAGAATGCGATCCGGTAGAATTTGATGCAACATGCAAGGAGATTTGTCATGAGTAAGAAGAAGAAAAACCAGAACTCCCAGAATGCACAGAATCAGACAGGAAATCAGACGCAAAATTCTGAAAATCAGGAGAATTGCCACAATTCTCATAATTGCTAAGTTGTTGAAACATGATCCAGAAAAGCTCTCTGCTATGATCCGGCAGAGAGCTTTTTCAGGGATTATTTTTTTTAATCTTCCAGGAGCTTGAAACGTTCTTCCTGTCCGACTGTGTCCATAAACATGGATTTCGGTCTTACCCAGACAGTGCCGTCCGCTTCATTCTGATAAACGATACATTCTTCCAGTGTTTCGCTGTGTGTTGCAATTGCTGTGACTGTATAGATACCGCCCTTGAAGTGCTGGTAACGCTGTCCGGTCTTGATTTCACGAGGCTGTGCAACGGGAACGGGCTTCACTTCCGGTTCGATATTGACAATATCATCCTGTACCAGAATCATGGAAGAATAGGGTTCTACATGGATATATGCCGTGCCATTTTCTACACGAACGGGCTTACCACCCAGAACATCTACTAATGCGCCATATTGCGTATTGAACTGCATATCGTAGGCATTCTCGTCCAGGTTCAGTGCAACATAGACTGTCTGATTATTCAATTCCTTTGCAAACAGAAGCTGTCTGTTTGTAATATGATAGCGATTATAATTACCGGTACGCATTGCCGGATATGCTCTGTAAATTCTGCCAAGCTTGACAATATGTTGATACAAGCCTGTGTTCTCTTTCTGGAGATCTTCCAAATTCAGACACGGACGCATCGGAGAGTCGTCGCCGCCCTGTTTTGCTCCCTGGATACCGTATTCACTGCCGTAATAAATGGACGGAATGCCGGGCATTGCGTACAGAAGTGTATAGCAAGTGGACAAATAATTCTGGTTATTCAAGGCACTTGCCAAACGATTGACATCGTGATTATCTACAAAATTGTATAACTTGATATTTCTATAAATACCGCCGTTTGCACCGGATTGTCTGTTGATAGAATAGTCAATTTCATAATAATTCTTGTCATTGTGAGAAGAATAGATGCCCTTGTAGCATTCGTAGTTTGTCACAGAATCCAGCATTTCAGGATTTGCCCAGCGGTTATAATCACCATGAATGATTTCACCCATCAACCAGAACTCCGGATTTTTGCTCTTGCAGAATGTCCGGATTCTCTTGAAGAAATTGAAGTCAATACAATCTGCGGCATCAAAACGAATACCATCAATTTTAAATTCATCCATCCAGTAGCCGACAGCATCCAGTAAATAATTGCAGACATCCGGATTCTGGAGATTTAATTTTACCAGATTATAATGCCCGTTCCATCCCTCATACCAGAATGGGTCACCACAGGGAGACTGTCCGCCAAAATTCAGATTCTGAAACCAACTGCAATACTGGGAATTTTGCCCTTTTTCCTGAATGTCCGTAAATGCCCAGAATTTGCGTCCCACATGATTGAATACACCGTCCAGAATGACCCGGATGCCGTTTTCATGCAGTTTTTCGCAGATATTCTTGAACATTTCATTATCGCCCAGTCTGCGGTCGATCATTTTATAATCAATTGTATCATAGCCATGCTCCACAGATTCAAAAATGGGGCTGAAATAAATGGCATCCACGCTCATTTCCTTAAAATGATCGATCCAATCCAGGATTTTTTCCAGTCTCTTGACAGGTTCGCCGCCCTCATTAAATTTCGGCGCACCACAGAATCCCAGCGGATAAATATGATAAATAATTGCGTTCTCGTACCACATGATAAAACTCAACTCTCCTTGATAAAAATAAAATTTAAATTTTAATAATTATTTTAATTATTTTCCGGCAAGCCTTCCAGATAGTAGCTTGCTTCCATGTCGGCAACATTCAGTGCAAGTGCAAGCGGAAACATTTCCAATGCTCTTCCAATTGTATTTTTATCTTCAATTCCGGAAAATCCCATATGATACCGGATGGCAAAGGCTTCTTCCCTGGAAAGCCGCATGTAACTTGAAATAATATAGACGGATTTTTCGCCGTGTCCATAGGGGAGTGTATCTTCAATCCGATAATAAGGCACTGTTTCCCACTTACCGTTGATCTTTTTATTTCTGGTATCTTTCACATAGAAATTCAGTTTGCATATATCATGCAGTAAAGCAACCAGTGCAATTGTTTCATCTGAATAATCCATGCCATATAATTCTTTCGTGCGTGGACGTGACAGATAGTCTACCAGACAATGATAGACATTGACACTATGCTGAACGAGTCCGCCCTCGTAAGAGCCGTGAAATCTGGTACTGGACGGTGCAGTAAAAAAATCACTTGCATCACTGGAAAGATACTCTAATAATTTTTGCGCTCCCTGACGATGGATATGTTCCTGATAGATCTGAATAAATTCTTCTTTTGCAGCTGCACTCATAAAAAAACTCCTGATCGTAATTTTATTATCTCAAATCCGACAGGTATTATTATAG
>CAMWOX010000121.1 GCA_947175975.1 uncultured Ruminococcus sp. | reverse complement strand
TACCCCCCCCTGCTGGCCTGCGTTGTCCCCCCGCTGGAATCAAAACCCTATACCAGAGCAATCGGGAAGCCGGTTGCTTTAGAAGCCAGTGCAGAAGAACGGGATGTTCTGGGATTGATTTCAATGACAACAATTCTGCCGGATACAGGATCATGTGCAAACTGGCAGTTACAGCCACCGATGACTTCAATCGCTTCCACGATCTTGTAAGAGTATTCCTGCAATTTTTTCTGTACTTCTTCTGAAATTGTCAGCATGGGCGCAGAACAGAAAGAATCTCCGGTGTGTACACCGATCGGATCAATATTTTCAATAAAGCAGACAGTAATAATATTATTATTGGCATCACGGACAACTTCCAGTTCGAGTTCTTCCCAGCCAGCAATACATTCTTCGACAAGCACCTGATTGACAAGACTTGCCTGTAAGCCTCTTGCACAGACGACTTTCAGTTCATCCACATTATAGACCATGCCACCGCCTGCACCGCCCATGGTATAGGCAGGACGAAGCACAACAGGATATTTCAGCTCTTCGGCAATTTTAACGGCTTCATCAACAGAATAAGCAACCTGGCTCCGGGGCATTTCAATTCCGAGATCTGCCATAGTATTTTTAAATTCGATGCGGTCTTCTCCCCGCTCGATTGCATCCACCTGTACTCCAATTACTTGTACATGATATTTTTCCAGTACACCAGCTTCTGACAATTCAGAACAGAGATTCAGCCCGGATTGTCCGCCGAGGTTCGGAAGCAGTGCATCCGGACGTTCTTTCTCGATAATCTGTGTCAGTCTGGCAAGATTCAGCGGTTCAATATAAGTAATATCTGCAACATCCGGATCGGTCATAATAGTAGCCGGATTGGAGTTGACTAACACGACTTCATATCCGAGATTACGGAGTGCTTTGCACGCCTGTGTTCCCGAATAGTCAAATTCGCAAGCCTGTCCGATGATAATAGGACCTGAACCGATAATCATAATCTTATGGATGTCCTGTTTTTTTGGCATATGAAACTCTCCTAACTGCGTCAAACGCAAAAAAATTTTGGCATATAAAATCATGCTTGTACTAATCATAGCATAAAACGTCAAAAAATGCAAGGGGTTATCTGAAATATTTGTATCTTTTTTTAAGAAAATCATATTGTGCCAAAAGATTACTTCTGATAGCAGTGCTTTTCTTTTTTCGTTACATAGTTGCCATTCATATCCCGGATATGACGCAGTTCAGCTCCTGCATGTTTCAGATAACGGTAAGCACGAAGAAAATCAAGATATTCTTCATGATCGTCTTGGGATTTATCTGAAATATAGAATATTTTATAGAAATTCCGGTCAGCGTCAAAACTGACCTGCATAATTTCAATTGCAACATGATAATTGACAGCGAGCCATTGTGCTTCTGCGAGGAGCTTTCTGGAAATTTCCTCCTGTGCCTGTTTTGTCTGTTTCAAAATTTTCTTATGTTCCAGCTTGTCCTGTCTATCTTTCCAGAATTTTCTATCCTGCAATCGTTTCAGATAGGGACATTTTTTCTGCATACAAGCATGTGATTTTAATAATTGTTCTGTTAATGCACCGGGATGTAATTTATAATTACAGTAACCAATAATCATTTCTCTGTTGACTTTATTAGCCCATTTACCATCAATCAGGCGTACTGTAATCAGCTTATTTTTTTCCGGATTTCTCTGCGAATCTGGCATTGAACCACCTCCCCTGCTGATTTTATTTCGCAAAAATTTATTTTGATTATAGCATAAATTCTCAGAATTGTCAATAATATGTTGAAAATTATGATAATTTATTTTACAGTGAGGATCTAAAAATTATGATTTTCTTAAAATTATTTTAAGATCTCTAAAATTATGAGAAAAGCACTTGACAAGGAAAATAAAATATGCTATACTTATGTTATAATACACACTGTGCTAGAATAAATAGTACAGATAAACAGAAAGGAGTTCCTGAATATACATGGAACAGATCAGAAAAAAGAAAAACCGTAAGATTATAATTGCTGTGGTTGCTTTGCTTCTCATAGGCGGAGCTGCTGTCGGGATTACTTCTTACATCAGAAATAGTACAAGCTCTGTACAGAGTTCCTCCGGAAATGTTGTTGAAACAGCCCAGATCGAATATCATGATATTTCAAATCATATCAGTGTATCCGGCAATGTGGAAAGCGAAAATCTTGTGAAAGTTACCAGTAAACTGACTGCCAAAGTGGAATCCCTTCATGTAGAAATCGGCAGTCATGTCAACGCAGGAGATGTGCTGTGCGTATTTGACAGCTCCGAATTACAACAGCAATATGACAATTTGCTGAAATCACAGGAAAATTCACAAAGTCAGGACGACAACACGCACAAAATCAATCTGCGTAATCTGGAAGATGCCAAGCAGGATAAAGAAATCAATCTTGCAAAAGCACAAAGAGCAATTGACGATGCTGTCAATGCACAGACAAAAGCGTATCAGAAAGAAAATAATCTGATTGACGAATTAAACAGAGAAACTGAAAAACGGGATGATGCCAAGCACAGAATGGATTCCGCAAATCCGGAAGAAAACCCGGAAGCCTATGCACAGGCATCACAGGATTATCAGATCGCAGAAGCAAATGTGCAGGCAAAGGAATCCTCCCTGGAGGCAATCCGGGATCAGCTTGATACATACGACAATGCCGTACAATCCGCAGTGGATGCCTATGCCGCCGCAGAACGCAGTGCAGATATGACAATCCAGAATTATCAGGATATTCTGGATGCAGAACGGTTCAAGCAGGATACCAATTCCGGGACGGAATTGCAGAAACTGGCGGATTCGATTGCAGAATGTACAGTAAAAGCCCCCAAGAGCGGTGTGATTACATCGCTGAATATCGCACAAGGGAGCATACCCACGACAGATGCCCTGATGACAATTGAAGACACGGATTCTCTGAAAATCACTGTCCAGATTAACGAAGCGGATATTCTGAAAATCCAGGCAGGTATGCCGGCAGTGGTGAAGACTTCTGCAACGGGTGACCAGGAATTTGATGCGACTGTCAATCGTGTGGTAAATATTTATAACAATTCCGCACAGGGTGGCACATCCGGTATGGGGGCAAATTCCGGGACAAGTTCCGGGAATTATTCTGCCGAAATCACGCTGAATCAGGCAACAGATTCTAATTTGCTGATTGGCATGAATGCGAAAGTAAAAATCATCCTGAGTGAGAAAGAACATGTACTTGCTGTTCCCTATGATGCAATTGTGACAGATACGGATGAAACCGGTGAAGAATCCAGTCATATTTTGCTTGCGGTGACAAACAGTGATGGTACGGCAACAGCAAAAGCGGTGAAAATTGAGAAAGGCATGGAGGGCAGTTATTATACAGAGATTATTTCTTCTGAGATTCAGGAGGGCGACCAGATTATTATAAATCCCGGCGACCATCAGGACGGTGAGATTTTACCAGGGATTCACTCCAA
This sequence comes from uncultured Ruminococcus sp., assembly GCA_947175975.1. Taxonomy (GTDB): domain Bacteria; phylum Bacillota; class Clostridia; order Oscillospirales; family Ruminococcaceae; genus UBA3855. The sequence goes on along the minus strand of CAMWOX010000121.1, from coordinate 1,954 downwards.
TCAGGGAAACGGAGCTGACGGCGATGCATAAGACAGTGATTTCTATGAAAGATATTATTAAGAAATACTATATCGGTAAACCGAATGAATTGCAGATCCTGAATGGCATTTCCCTGGATATTCAGGAGGGAGAATTTGTTTCGATTGTCGGGCAGTCTGGTTCCGGCAAAAGTACACTCATGAATATTATCGGCGCACTTGACCGCCCAACAGATGGCAGTTATTTTCTGAATGGTGCAGATATCAGTACTCTGGACGATGCAGAACTAAGCAGGATCAGAAATAAGGAAATCGGCTTTGTATTCCAGACGTTTAATTTAATCCCTCGGACGAATGCCATCAAGAATGTAGAAATGCCTATGATGTATGCGGGTATGCCGAGAAAACAGCGTCTGGAAAGAACAATGGAATTACTGGAAATCGTCGGCATGTCAGAACGAGCCAATCATCAGCCGAATGAATTATCCGGCGGACAGAAACAGCGTGTAGCAATCGCAAGGGCAATGGCAAACAAGCCCTCTCTCCTACTGGCGGATGAACCGACTGGCGCACTGGATTCCAAAACAGGACGCATGATTATGGATCTGTTTCACAAGCTGCACCAGGAAGAACACACAACAATTGTCTTAATTACACACAGTCAGGAGCTGGCACAGGAAACACAACGCATGATTACCATCAGCGACGGCAGTATTATTGCAGATACGGGGGTGAAAAGTCATGCAGATTCTTGAAAATATCCGGCTGGCATTCAGCTCCATTCTGGCAAATAAAATGCGGGCATTATTAACCATGCTTGGCATTATTATCGGCATCAGTGCTGTCATCACGATCACGACAATCGGGTCATCCATCCAGAAAACACTCACAAATACATTCAATTCTATGGGATCTATGAATTTTTTTGAGATCTACTCGCAGATTAATTGGGAAAAAGTTGAGCCGGACGAAGACGGCTATTATAACTGGGAGTGGCAGGAGGATGACAGGCTCTCCCGTGAGATGCTTGACGGACTAGTCCAGACCTATCCGGACTATTTCAGCATGAATCTGACAGATAGTTATGGTTCTTCGGAACTTCGCAACTGGCAAGACCAGTCCATGAGCGTAAATATCAATGGCGTTCTGAATTTTGAACACATGGAGGGAATGGATCTGGACATACTGTCCGGCAGAGGGATCAATTATCAGGATAATACAAACCGGAAACAGACGATTGTCGTGTCTGATCTGTTTGTATCACAGTATTTTTCTCCGGACACAGATCCGCTCGGACAGACAGTTACACTGGATCTGTCGACAGGACAGGCAGAGGATTTTGTCGTTGTCGGTGTCTATGAAATGCCGGAGGCTTATGCCAAGCAGGCCTATCAACCTGGCATGAAAGAACTTGAAAAAGTCACACCGGTTTATGTGCCGTTAGATACCATGATGTATTTACTCCGTCAGGAAGACAACTATCGTTACTGGGCAGATATTTATTATAATCCGGAATATGATGTTGACATGCAGGAACAGTTATTACGGGATTTCTTCAATGAACAGTATGTGAAAGCCGAAAAGCCTTATATGACGATTGATGTGATGAACATGCAGAAACAACTTGGCATGATTAATGCTGTTGTGAATGTCATTACGCTTGCAATTTCCGTGATTGCGGCAATTTCCCTAATCGTTGGCGGTGTAGGTGTTATGAACATCATGCTTGTGAGCATTACGGAACGGACGAAAGAAATCGGCATCCGCAAAGCCCTGGGCGCACAGAACAGATCCATCCGGATGCAGTTCGTCACAGAGGCAATTTTGATTTGCCTGATCGGTGGCGTGATCGGAATTATTTCCGGCATTTTAAACGGCATGATCATCGGCTATGTCGCAAAAACCGTAATTACAAACATGTATCCGGAAGAAGCGTCCATGTTTGCGATTACCGTTCAGCCGTCCGGCATTGCAC
>CAMWOX010000120.1 GCA_947175975.1 uncultured Ruminococcus sp. | reverse complement strand
ATCGTACGGCTCCCAATGAATATATGCCTGGAACGGATAATAATCCATGTTGTTCATGTATTTATAAAATTCATCCACAAGTACGTCTTTTTTCTTGTAATGCGGCACGAAGAACAATTCCCGGATATATGCCCACTTCACCCAGTCATTGAATAAATTGGCACAATTATCAATCCGGTGACTGATCAGGTCTGTAATATCCATGATATACTTTTCCGAGCGATAATTTGCTTTGATGACATAGATCCCCCACTTTTCAAGCTGTCGGATGTTATTGTGATCATACCATTCAAGATTATTAAGATTTTTCAGATTATCCCGCATTTCAATATCTGTTTTCTTAAAATATTTCAGTAGTGTTGTGCGTAGCTTGCACAGATAACGAATAATTGTTGCATCCTGATTATCATATAATTTTTGCAGTGTATCATGACACTCTTCATCGAAACGCTGTTCGATCACATTCTTTCTGATACCAATCATGTAAGCAATTGTAGTAACAAGTTCTTTTGTATTAACAGTCATAATCATTCTCTCCTTTGATTATCTTAGTAAGTCTGAAATTTCCGGAAATAATGCAAGGCTTCGTTTTAAAATGCCGTGGCAGTGTGCAATCGCTGTGCCGTAATTTGTCATAGGAATTTTTTGCATCTGTGCCGTATTCTGCCGGAACTGAACTGCTCTGGGAGGGAGCATACAAGCACCACAGTGAACAACCAATGCATAATTTTGCAGATTTTCCGGAAATTCATTGCCGGATGTCCAGGAAAATTCCAGTTCACAGCCTGTATATTCCTTGATCCAGCGTGGGAGCTTCACTGTCCCAATATCATTGCACTGTCTATGATGCGTACAGCCCTCTGAGATCAGAATTTTATCGCCGTCCCGGAGATGATCCAGTGCAGATGCCCCCTGTACAAGTGATTCCAGATTGCCTTTGTATCTCGCCATCAGAATGGAAAATGAAGTCAGATATATTTCTTCCGGGACAATTCCGGAAACTTTACCGAATGCCTGACTGTCTGTGATCACGGCTCTTGGTTTGATAGATAATTTTTCCAGTGTCTGTGCCAGTTCCGTCTCACGACAACAGATCGGAATTACTCCGACTTCGAGTGCAGCACGGATCACCTGCTGCTGTGGCAGGATCAGCCTGCCTTTCGGTGCGGATTCATCAATGGGAATCACCAGCACAAGCATATCTCCTGCACGGACAAAATCCGATAACAATGGCTTAGGATTTGCCGGTTCACAAATCTGTCTGGCAAGCAGTTCTTTCAGATTCTGGATATTCTCCCCGGTTTTCGCACTGACTGCAATTTCATGAATGGAATCTGACGAAATTTTGACAAGATCAGATTTGTTGTACACAATCACATAGGGAATTTTCCGTTTCTGAAATTCAGAAATCAATTGCTGATCCGCATCTGATTTCCCTTTTGTTCCATCTACAATCAGCACTGCAATATCTGTTTTTGTAAGAACATGCAGGGATTTTTTTACCCGGAGCTGTCCCAGTTCTCCTGTATCATCGATTCCGGCAGTATCAACAATCATGACAGCTCCCAAAGGCAGTAACTCCATTGCCTTGTAGACAGGATCCGTTGTTGTACCTTTGATTTCAGAAACAACAGACAGATTCTGACCAGTCACAGCATTGACAACACTGGATTTTCCGGCATTTCTCATTCCGAAGAAAGCAATCTGGATTCTCTCTCCGGATGGGATATCATTCATAGCTGCACCCATGTAAACCACTTCTTTCCGTAAAATTATGCAATTATAATCCTATTATAGCATAGAATCATCTGGAATGCAAGAATTTATTTTCACTCTGCAACTTCACAACAAATTTTTTCAAAAAACACAGCCGGAACATACCAGATCGCATAACCAGCAGGAGATCCCATCCCTTGCACCGGAGTAATCCTGTGATTCTGATCAAATCCAGGCTGTGTATCTTCTGTCAGATTACCTGCAAACACAAGCACATCATCTGAGTGATTCCAGTTTCTTTCAAGATCCTGGCGGACAGCTTCCGGCAGATCAGCCATAATCTCCGGAATTTCCAGTTGTTTTGCAGAAAGATGCCAGTTTCTGACCTCATCAGATTCTACCGCAAGAATGCTATGTGGCATGTCTAAGAATAATTCCTGATTTTCATATCCAACCAGAAATAAATCACTTGTTTCTGTGACTGTACCATGATATAATCTATCCAGGATTGCCTCATTTGAGAAATCTTGATTGCAGAGAATCCAGTTGCTTATAATTTCGATATTCCCGTTGATTTCCACTTCCTGCGTCACACAGCGATATTCATCGAAATGTTTCGCCTTGTCAAAATCCGACCGGAATAACTCATAGCCGCTGCCTGTAGGAATCATAAGATAACAGACTTCCTGAGACTGCCAGATCTGAATCTGGAAATCTGCCGAGTGGCTTTGATTCAATGCCGGAATTGCTTGCGTTAATGCCTGTGATGGTGTGAGCTGTTGCCAATTTTTCAGATCCCGGAGCAGAAAATGCTCGGAAGAGTAATCTGCTGTATAAGTGATTTCCGCAAAATCACCAGGAAGTATTTCGCAGGATTCCAACAGTTCAGCCGGATAGATTTCCATTTGATTCTCAAACTGTTGATAGGTCAGATTTAACAGCATCAGTTTCTGTGTCTCCAGATCCTGATAGCAGACAACGACATCTGTTCGTTCAGCTCCCAGAAATAACTCTGTCTGTTCTTCGAAATCTTGCATATCTGCGTTCAGGTTTGTTCCATGCATAGGCAGTCCGGCTTGGTTCACGGCACGGCAGAACAGAACCAATACAGAAATCACCAGCAGACAGATACAGACGATAATCAGCAAAGATGTTCTCTTGTGATTTGTCATAAAAATACTTCCTTTCCGTGGATCTATTTCTATTATAACAGCTTTCTGATCAGATTGCAAGCACCTGCGAAAAATATTTCTGAAAATAAGCTTGACAAATCTGAATTATTATGCTATGATAGCTTTATAATCTTTTACAAAAGCAATGACGGGGAGGAGTATGTCGTTTCTGGCGGCACAGAGAGCATTCGGATGGTGAGAGAATGCGTGCAGAACAGACAGAAAGTAGCCCCTGAGCTCCGGCTTGAACAGAAATTTTCTCAGTAATCCCCGGCGGGTGCGCCCGTTACAGTGCAGATGAGTGCAGGAAATATTTATAAATTTCCTGAATACAGGTGGTAACACGGACAAAAATGCTGTTCGCCCTGGAGCTGAAAATGCTTCAGGGCGTTTTTGATAGCAAAAATTAAAATCAGAAAAAGGAGTTAAAAATTTATGTTGAAAGAACTGGCAAAAAATTACAACCCATCAGAGTTCGAAGAAAGAATCTATCAGAACTGGATGGAAAAAGGCTGTTTTCATGCACAGATTGATGAGAATAAAAAGCCTTATACAATCGTAATTCCTCCTCCGAATATTACAGGACAGCTCCATATGGGACATGCTCTGGACGAAACCTTGCAGGATATTTTAATCCGCTGGAAGAGAATGTCCGGTTACAGTGCACTCTGGCTTCCTGGTACGGATCATGCTGCAATTGCAACAGAAGCCAAAATCGTTGCCGCTATGCAGGAAGAGGGCATTACAAAAGAATCCATCGGACGGGAAGCATTCATGGAACGTGCCTGGGCTTGGAAAGAAAAATTTGGCGGTCGGATTGTCGAACAGCTCAAGAAATTAGGCTCTTCCTGCGACTGGGAAAGAGAACGTTTCACCATGGATGAGGGATGCTCCAGGGCTGTCAAGGAAGTATTTGTAAAATACTACGAAAAAGGCTTGATTTACAGAGGCGAAAGAATCATTAACTGGTGTCCGAAATGCATGACTTCACTCTCTGATGCGGAGGTTACTTATGAAGATCAGGCAGGGCATTTCTGGCATCTGAGATATCAATTCAAAGATTCTAATGACTATCTGGAATTAGCGACCACAAGACCCGAAACACTGCTCGGTGATACAGCAGTTGCCGTCAATCCGAATGATGAACGTTACAAGCACTTAATTGGCAAAATGCTCATTCTGCCGATTGTACACCGGGAAATTCCTGTAATCGCTGACGAGTATGTCGAAATGGATTTCGGAACAGGCGTTGTGAAAATCACTCCGGCACATGATCCGAATGACTTTGAAGTCGGCAAACGGCATAATCTCGAAGTCATCAATGTGATGACAGACGATGCCAGAATTACAGAAGACTATCCGAAATATGCCGGCATGGATAGATACGAAGCCAGAAAAGAAATTATCAAAGATCTCGAAACAGAGGGCGCACTCGTCCGGGTGGAGGATTATTCCCATAATGTCGGCACATGCTATCGGTGCGGTACAACTGTTGAACCAAAAGTTTCTACACAGTGGTTTGTCCGGATGAAGGAACTCGCTCAGCCTGCGATTGACGCTGTCAAGACCGGAAAGACAAAATTCATTCCGGAAAGATTCGATAAGATTTATTATCATTGGCTGGAAAATATCCATGATTGGTGCATTTCCCGCCAAATTTGGTGGGGACATCAGATCCCAGCATTCTATTGCGATACCTGCAACGAAATGACTGTCACGAAAGAATCTTCTTGCAACTGTCCGAAATGTGGCAAACCCATGCGTCAGGATGAGGACACGCTCGATACCTGGTTCAGCTCCGCACTCTGGCCTTTCTCAACACTGGGATTCCCGGAGCAGACAGAAGATTTCAAATATTTCTACCCGACAAATACACTTGTGACCGGCTATGACATCATTTTCTTCTGGGTGATCCGGATGATGTTCTCTGCTCTGGAAAATACCGGCGAAGTACCATTTGACACTGTCCTGATTCATGGACTGGTTCGTGATGCACAGGGACGCAAAATGTCAAAATCTCTCGGCAACGGTATTGATCCACTGGAAGTAATTTCTCAGTACGGTGCAGATGCACTGCGTTTCATGCTTGCAACCGGCAATGCACCTGGAAATGATATGCGTTATATTGATGACAAAGTCAAAGCCGCAAGAAACTTTGCTAACAAAATCTGGAATGCATCCAGATTTATTATGATGAATCTGCCGGAGGATTTCCAATTCACCGGACTGCCTGAAAAGCTCACACCAGAAGACCAGTGGCTGATCTCGAAATGCAATCAGCTCGCCGGCGAAGTCAACGCTAATCTGGAAGCATTCGAACTGGGTGTTGCCTGCTCCAAGCTCTATGATTTCATCTGGGATGTATTCTGCGACTGGTATATTGAACTGACAAAGCCGAGAATCCAGGCAGGCGGCGAAGCGAAAGCCTCTGCACAGGCTGTACTTGTATGGGCAATGCAGAATATCTTAAAATTACTGCACCCGTTCATGCCGTTTATCACAGAAGAAATCTGGCAGGTATTAGTCGCTGATGGCAGCATGATCATGCTTGCGGATTATCCTGTCT
>CAMWOX010000119.1 GCA_947175975.1 uncultured Ruminococcus sp. | reverse complement strand
ATATCTTGACAACCTAGAAAATTTATGTTATACTTTAAAGTGAAAAATTATCTATTTTCAACAAGGCGCTGAGCTTATGCAAGTATATGATTTGATTCAGAAAACGATCCGGAAAGAAAAACTTTCCGATTCTGAAATCCAGTTTCTGATCCGGGGATTTACAGAAAATCAGATCCCGGATTATATGATGTCTGCCTGGTTGATGGCTGTCCGTTGTCAGGAATTATCTCCGGAAGAAACGGCAGCGATGACGCTTGCCATACGAGATTCCGGCGAAATTTTGGATTTCTCGGAGATCCCCGGTGTAACAGTTGATAAGCACAGCACTGGCGGTATCGGTGATAAGACAACGCTCATGATTGCGCCGATTGTTGCCGCATGTGGGGGCTATGTTCCTAAAATGTCAGGCCGTGGGCTTGGATTCACGGGTGGTACAATTGATAAATTAGAAAGCATTCCTGGCTTTTCTGTGAATCTTTCCCGACAGGATTTTTACAGGCAGGTTCAGAAAATCGGTTGTGCAGTAATTGCTCAAAGCGGTAATCTTACGCCTGCGGATAAGAAAATTTATGCACTCCGGAATCTGACAGCAACGGTTGACAGTATCCCATTAATTTCTGCAAGCATTATGAGCAAGAAGCTGGCACTCAATGCGGATTGCATTCTTCTGGATGTCAAGTGTGGAAGTGGCGCATTCATGAAAACAAGGGAATCTGCGTTTGCTTTAGCAGAGAGCATGAAATCCACTGCAATTGCTCATGGTAAAAAATGCAGTGCCGTTATTACGGATATGAATGCACCTTTGGGGATGGCTGTGGGAAATGCACTCGAAGTCCGGGAAGCAATTTCAATTCTGCGTTGTGAAATTCACAATCCGCTTGCGGAACTGGTAATTGATTTGTCCGGACGGATGCTTGCATTATCTAGTTCTGATTCCTTGCAGAAATGTAAATACAATGCTCTGAAAGCTCTACGATCCGGCAAGGCACTTGAAAAATTTGCTGAGATGATCGCCGCACAGGGCGGTGACGCTTCTGTGACGGATCATCCGGAAAAACTGCCGCATTCGAGAGCAAGCAAAATCCTGATTGCTGACCGATCCGGCTATCTGGCATCTGTTCATAGTGAAGAAGTCGGACTTGCCTGTCTGGAACTCGGTGCAGGCAGGACATCCGCCAATTCTCAGATTGATCCCGGAGCTGGTGTGATCTTTCTTCACCAGATCGGCGATGAAATCCGGAAAAATGATATTCTTTGTGAAATCCATGCAAATTCTGAAGCACTTTGTGAGCAGGCTGAAAAAAGACTTCGTGCAGCAATACAGATCACAGAAATGTCCGTTCCTGAGCGACAGCTGATTGATTCCGTCATTTGATGATTCTCTGAAAATTTTATGAAAATCCGGTAAAATCTGATGTTTTCCCTTGACAAATTCTAAAGAAAGCCTTATAATAAAAATAATCATAATTATGTTTTAGATAAGGGGTGATGATTTATGAATCTGCCGAAGGATCCTGCAATTTTGGTGAGTTATCTTAATACACAGCTGAGGGATTTTTATACATCCCTGGAAGATTTTTGCAAAGCAAATGACTGCGATTCACAGGAAATTCTTACAAAGCTCGCTTCGATAGGATATTATTATGATGAAAGTCAGAACCGTTTCCGATAAAAAAGCATATGATACAAAATGGGGTCAGATCCTGAGGCAGAAGAATGGACAATTTTGTTTCCGTAATTTTCTTATGGGAGTAGCATTTCTGTTTTATCTTCTGTGTGTATTATATCTGCTGTTCTTTGAGCGTTTAATCTGGGGTGAATCTTCGCAATTTCATAAAATTTTGCCTGATGATATGCCGTACCAGCGGGCTGTCAGATTATCTATGCAGTTGTGTCCGTTTAAAACAATCCGGTATTTTGGAGAATGGCTTCACAGGAGTCATCCGTTGTTTCCAATTGCATTTAAGAATCTTGCCGGAAATTTGGCATTATTCTTCCCGATGGGAATTTTTCTTCCATATTTTTTTAAAAAGCAGAGAAATTTGTTTTGCTTTTTCTTTACATTAACGGTTATAATTTGTGGTGCTGAGATCACACAGGCACTGACACTGATGGGAAAATGTGATATTGATGATTATATCCTGAATATAATTGGTGCAGTGGCTGGATTTATTTGCTTTCAGGTTCTTTATCTGATCAGATTTCTCCTAAATTTACTGAGAAAGAAAGTGATTTATGCAAGATGGAAATAACACATGACTGCAAAATTAAAATCATCTGTAAACTAGAAAATAATCACTATCAGGAGAATTTATATCTGGATAACATTTTGCAAGAACAAGATGCTGTTTCGCTGATCAGTTATAAAATTTTACAGTCTGCACAGCAGTTTTTTCACACATTCTCTCCAGAAATGCTTCTCAAAGAGTTATGTGACCGCTGTGGTGAACATTCTGTATTGGTATTCCGGACATCGGAAAGCCAAATGAAAAATTTCTGTGAAATAAATTTTCAGGAAATTTTCAAAGAAAACGCTTGACAAATTTCCCGGAACATGTTAAACTTGTAGTATTCTAAGTTATTAGAATAGGATCTGATTTTTCAGAATGGAGGTATTTTTTATGGATTTGAGAGAAAAATTAACAAAATTTGGTGCTGATGTGAAAGATTCCGCTGAGAAACTGACCAAAGGCGCAGTGGATGGTTCTAAGAAAATGGCAGAAAAGGCAAAGCTGCAAAATACAATCCGCCGTGCAGAATCCAAGATGAATGAAATCTATATTGCTATGGGTAAAAAGTGCGAGGAAATCTATGGCGGAAAGAATATGCCAGAATTTTCCGGATACATGGCTGAGATTGCTGATGCAAAAGCACAGATCGCAGCAGCAAAGGCAGAGCTTGGCTCTTTGGATACGGCTTCTATTTGTCCGAACTGCAAGAAATATGTTACAGAAAATCAGAAATTTTGTCCCTATTGTGGTACAAAATTGATTGAATCTGTGGATGCTGTTGTGGTAGATGCAGAATCACAGGAATAATTCTGGGTGTTATTTTTAAATCTTACATGAATTTAATCAGCTTTCTGCTTGATGCAGAGGGCTGATTTTTATTTTAAAAAAATTTTAAAAAATCTCTTGACAAATCAATTTCTATCTGTTATACTTAATATAGTACAGTTAATATATTCTTGAATTAATAAAATTAAAATTTCAGGAGGTTTTCTCTATGGATTCTAAAAAAATGAAAAATACTCCGGCTGATCCTGTCACTATGGTTCTGCTGATTCTCTATTTGTTTGCACTTGTCTGGATTATCCTATTTAAATTTTCATTTGATTTGGTATCTTTGCCCCATTTGCAAAGTATTAATCTCATCCCATTTGCGGAATCGTTTGGACGCAGTGAAATTTTAAACAATGGCATTGTTTTTATTCCGTATGGCGTTCTGCTGTCCATGCTCCGGATAGACTGGTCTTTCCGGCAGAAAATTTGTCCCATTTTTCTGACAAGCCTGGCTCTGGAAGTTCTGCAATATGTGTTTTACATTGGTGCAAGTGACATTACAGATCTGATTCTGAACACTGCTGGGGGCATCCTGGGGATTGCTCTGGTTTCGGTACTTTTCCGGATATTTCATGAAAAAATTCTGAATGTTCTGAAAATAGGCTCGATCCTTGCTTGTATTGCGTTAATTTTCTTGTTTGCGATGCTCATACTTGTGAATTTTTAGAATTTTTCAGATTTAAAAATTTCTCTTGACAAATTCCATAAAATCTAGTATAATAAAAATAATACCAGGGAGCTTGTGATTCAGGCTGAGAGGAAAATAATGGAGTTTTCGACCTGTAAACCTGATTTGGATAATGCCAACGTAGGGAGTTAATCTGTTATACTAAGATTATATATTATATAATCTTTCACACAGGGAGCTGCCACAGCTCCCTGTTTTTTTTGTGAGGTGAAAACAGTATGTTGAAAATTAACGGCAAAGAATGTGATTATGCCGGAAAGACAATTTCTGAGATCCTAGAACTGGAACACTACGAAAAATTGAAAGTGGCTGTGGAATGTAATCAGGAAATTATTCCAAAAGCACAATATGATTTTGTTCATGTACAGGATAAGGATCAGCTTGAAATCGTTAGTTTCGTAGGGGGTGGCTGATATTTCTGTGATTCCCACAAAAGATGAGTTTTATCAGGCTCTTGCACAACGTCATGGGGCGGATCTGCAAAAAAAATTCTCACAGGCATCTGTCGCTGTCTGCGGTCTTGGCGGTTTGGGGTCTCATATTGCAATCCTGCTTGCAAGGGCTGGCATTGGAAGATTATATCTGCTGGATTTTGACCGGGTCGATCTTTCTAATCTCAACAGACAGCAATACTTCGTTGATCAGATCGGCATGTACAAAACAGATGCACTTTCTCAGATCATTCACAGAATCGCACCATATTGTGAAATTCACACAGAGACTGTGAAGCTAACAGAAAAAAATATTCCGGAATTATTAAAACAGGAATCTGTGATCTGCGAAGCGTTTGATGATCCTAAAGAAAAGGCGATGCTTGTGAATACGATCCTGACACAATTTCCGGAGAAGTATCTTGTCTGTGCATCTGGTATGGCTGGGATCAGTTCAGCAAATACAATCCGGACAAGAAAAATTATGCCGCATTTCTATCTTTGTGGTGACCAAACTAGTGAACTTACTGACGGTGAGGGACTATTTGCATCCAGAGTAGCAGTCTGTGCGGCGCATCAGGCGCATGTGATTCTGAGAATTATTGCGGGATTACAAGATGTTTAGTGATTAAATCTATGATGCAAGAAAGGAGTTTTTTTATAATGTTAAATCAGGAACAGGATAGTTTCAGACTAGGCGGACGGGAATTTCATTCCAGATTTATTCTGGGATCAGGGAAATATTCCCTGGATCTAATTGAAGCAGCTGTGAAATTCGCCGGTGCGGAGCTGATTACATGTGCTGTGCGTCGTGCCAATACTAAAGAACATGAAAATATTCTGGATTTCATTCCGGAGAGTGTGACACTTCTGCCCAATACATCCGGTGCAAGAAATGCAGAAGAAGCTGTCCGGATTGCCAGACTCGCCAGGGAACTCGGCTGCGGTGATTTCATTAAAATTGAAATCATGAGAGATACAAAATATTTGCTTCCGGATAATGCGGAAACAATCAGAGCAACGGAAATCCTTTCCAACGAGGGCTTTATCGTGATGCCTTACATGTATCCAGATCTGAATACTGCCAGGGATTTGATGAATGCCGGTGCGGCTTCTGTCATGCCATTAGCGTCCCCGATTGGATCTAACAAGGGTCTTGCAACAAGAGATTTTATCCAGATTCTGATTGATGAGATTGATCTGCCGATTATTGTGGATGCAGGTATTGGAAGACCGTCTCAGGCTTGTGAGGCTATGGAGATGGGAGCAAGTGCTGTGATGTGTAATACG
>CAMWOX010000118.1 GCA_947175975.1 uncultured Ruminococcus sp. | reverse complement strand
CAAAAAACGGTTAATATACATGGCAATACAAATTGATACAAAATCGCAGGTAAGGCTTTCTTTCTAATTAAACTTACCATTCCATCTAACAGTAATAACAAGCCGCATGAGAAATTTGAAATAAAAGTCAGCTCATGCATATAGGAAGATTGAAATTTATATCCACCAAGAGCTGTCAATATTATAAATGATCCCACAATAATTTTTGCTGTTTTTATTATAAATTTGTCTGCGTAATATACTCTATTTTCTTTACAACTCATAATTTTTTCCCCGTAAAAATTCCGATTTATCAGCTTAATCTTTATTCACCTTATTATATCATACGGAGCGGAAAAGTCAAGTAGCCATAACAGTCAGAAATGTACTTGATCGCATGAAAAATGGTCAGCCGTGTGATACGGTTGATCATTCGTGCGATAAATCAGAATTTAGAAGATTAATTCCTTTTGCCTATCAGCGTTTATTAATTTTCTAAATTCTCCAGTTTTTTGCAAAGAGCTATGAAATCATCATAAACCGTGATTGTCTGCAAATAACGAAAATCCAAAATATATCCTGACGCATGATGTCTCAAAAAATCAGCATCCCACAACGGAACAGAAATAAAACCCATTTTATAATCATATTTTAATGGTTCATATTTGTCCATGTTTGTCCGAAAATACTTTACCTTTGCCATACAAAGCTTATTAATGCGAAAAAGAAGTCCTAAAACATCACTTCTTTCAAAAAAAGAATCTTTAAAAATAAGATGTTTATGGGAATTTTCCCTTTCTGAATACCATGCATTATTTTCATGCTTTAACTTGTACTTTTCTATCAGAAGATACTTATCATCCACTTTTATCTCCTTTTTATCAGCAAATTGCGATTTATCAGCTTAATCTTTATTCACCTTATTATATCATACGGAGCTGAAAAAGTCAAGCAACCATAACAGTCAGAAATGTACTTAATCGTATGAAAATGGTCAGCCGTGCGATAAATCAGAATTTATGCACTTCTGTACTCATATAACCGATACATATTTTTGGAAATACGTCCGGCATAAACGGTTTTGAATATTACTTTTTCTATTCCGTTTAGCAAATCAATCATTGCTTTCGGCGTCATTTCATGCTCCTTCACAAACGAAAAACCTGTTCCGTCCTCCAACATTTCGGGATGATCCATACCGTAAACTTCGGTCACGCCGACTTCGTTGATCGGATTTTTGAATTTGGATGCATTTGCAGCAAATGCGGTGTAACAATCCATCAAAATCCGCACATCGATGAAATGTACTCGCAGGCTTGAAAATAGTTGTTTCAATTCCTGCGGGAGAAAGTACATACTTACGCCTTCCATCACAATGAAAGCACGTCGGTCTTTCGGGATATCAGCGATCCAGGCATTGTTTCTTACGTCTGCTTCGAGCATATGGTAGTTTTCCGTTTCAGAATAATACCGTTTCCGCTCACGGATCACATCGGGGAAATCTACATCATACCAGCAAAGATCCATGATTCCAACTCGCTGAACCCGGCTGTCCAAACCACATCCGATGTGAATGACGAGCGTATCTTTTTTATGAATGGATTGTCTCCGCAGCCAGTCATCAAACACTGCTGAACGCATCCCCATATAGTAAGCCAACCATTTTGACCTTGATTTACCGCCCAGTGCGAAACCTTCCTTTGCCCATATTTCTTCCGCTTTTTGATCGTTCAAGATAATCCCTTTTCTGCTTACATACGCTTTTCCATACAGCGGTATATATAAGGTTTTATTTACACCGTTCAAATTTGATTCACCCCTGCAAATTCTAATTTATCAGCTTAATCTTTATTCACCTTATTATATCACACAGAGCTGAAAAAGTCAAGCAACCATAACAGTCAGAAATGTACTTGATCGCATGAAAAATGGTCAGCCGTGTGATACGGTTGACCATTCGTGCAATAAATCAGAATCTATATATTGAAAACACCTTTTGCATATTCAGACCAACCGCCTGTAATTAAAATACATATAATAGCAAGAGCTATGTATAATGCAATAGATATGAGTAAATACAGCTTTCCTTTTTTCATAGTTTTAAGAAAGACATAGATATTTGAAGGTAATGCCAAAGCAAGCCATATCAGCAGTTCAATACACCCTAATAGAATAGATACATCTTTTTCGGAACCTAAATCATAACTATAACCTTTAGAATGTCCGGTTATATCAAGAAAAATCCAACCAAAGCAAATAGGGAATGAAAATGCGATAAAACTTGTCCAAAGGAAATTGAGGCAATATATAATTTTACTTTTCATACTTTTCCTCCATTAAATTCCGATTGATAAACTTAATCTTTATTCACCCTATTATATCACACGGAGCTGAAAAAGTCAAGCAACCATAACAGTCAGAAATGTATTTGATCGCATAAAAAATGATCAGCCGTGTGATACGGTTGACCGTTCGTGTGATAAATCAAAATTTTACATTCTATAGAAATCCAATCTTACATTATCGCCCTAATTATCGTATTTTCTTAATAATTCATTCAGCTTAATTGTAGTAGAAGTCATAAGTGCTTGAGTTGACTCCTCAACACCATTTTCATAGGTAATTACGGACTGAAAATATATTGCATCGGCTACATTTTCCCAGTCGCTCGGATTGTATTCACTGATGTATTTTGCATAATCAAGCGACATTACCTCATTATACTCCTGCTCAGTAATTTCAAAAATCTCCGGTTCAGCTTCATCGTTAAAATGAACCCTGCGATCTAAATAAGAAAGCAGATACTTATCCTCTTCCTGATAAACCTTCCAGTCGTTAATTCTGCCGTCCTCGCCACCATGTTCCAAAATACTGATTGCAGTAACTGTGCCGTTTTCATTTTGTACAGTTTCTGTCGCTTCATTTTGACTAATATTATCTTTTGCATTATTACAACCAGCAATAACCAAACAGGATAACATCACAATTAAAAATAAAATACCTTTTAATGTATTTACTTTCATTATAAATCACCTCTAAATTCCGATTTATCAGCTTAATCTTTATTCACCTTATTATATCACACGGAGCTGAAAAAGTCAAGCAGCCATAACAGTCAGAAATATACTTGATAGCATGAAAAATGGTCAGCTGTGCGATACGATTGACCATTCGTGCAATAAATCAGAATTTAACTTTTAATGATTCAAACCATTTTTCTATATATTGATTTTGTTCTTTCGTATCTGGAAATACATTTATATCGCAATAATCCCAAACACTGACAATATTTTTTGTCAACGCCTGTTTGCTCATTTCCACAAGATATACTTTAGGCGTATATGTCATCATTGCAGATTGGTTTGCATTGATAAGAGAACCATTGCATTTTAATCCAAAGCCTTTTTTTAGAAGCTTATCTCTTAGTTCCTGATAAGCTGAAAAGTAACCTTCTGATTTCACTGTTACAACTATATTTTCAGATGTAATTCTTAAGATAATATCGTCAGATGAATCGCCTTCATCCGCATACACTACAGCGTTAATTTCTGATTTTCGGCTCAAGTCGTATAGCGTAACATCATATTTTTCCATAAAATTTCCTCTCGTAAATTCCGATTTATCAGCTTAATCTTTATTCACCTTATTGTATCATATGGAGCTGAAAAAGTCAAGCAGCCATAACAGTCAGAAATGTACTTGATCGCATGAAAAATGGTCAGCCGTGCGATAAATCGGAATTTACAATATAAAATTGATAGTCCATTGCATGGTTGTCAATGTCCTTTACTGAAATATTTATCCATACCGCCTAATGCAATGAAAGATAACACCATAGAGAAGACAAATGCAATCAACAGAAAAATAGCTGCAAATTTATCATGTTTCTTTGCTTGCTGCTCTTTTTCCCTGCATTTCTCAAAATCAAAAATATGATCATCAATATTTCTGGGCAGACTTCCATAATCAGATATCCCCGTTGTTTCCCGAAAAGCTCGTTTGATGACTGCTTCAATCGCAGAACAATCACTTGCTAAAGCAGCAGGCAGCCTGACATAGACTTTCGGTGCATTTCCATAAAGAATATCAGGCTCGGGGATAATAAATTCAAACAATTGATTCTTAAACCATATATGAAAAACAACAGGAGTTTCAACCCCATGTTTTCCTATGCAAACAATATAGATTTCGTTTTCCCGATCAACACACCATTTTGATCCTCTTCTATACCAGAATCCAGAAACCTTTTCATATAATACTTTGTCCTGCTCGGTTACATTTTCATAAACAAACATAATAATGCCTCCTACAAATTTTCAAATTTTGATTTATAAGCTGAATCTTTATTCATCTTACTGTATCACATAGAATTGAAAAAATAAAGTAGTCATAATCGTCCGAATCAGACTTGCTTTTCAATGCCCCCTGGGGATTCTGTCAAGCTGGTCTTTTTCTGTTTTCAGATCTGCATATAATAAATAAACCAGAACAATCAGAAACGGAATCATCACAAACCAGATCCCACGTCCGGCGAAATATCTGCATAAAATTGTGGAAGTCATCCCGCCTGCGACAAATACGGCAAGCATGGCGATATAGAATCCCATACGCTTGAGATCTGCAATGCTCCTGTGCCGGATGCCTTTTGTGAAAAATACACCGACCTGCCGGAGATGATTTGTGCAGAATGTGGTTGCCATGGGGATGCCGTCCGCCTGCCGGAATGTATTATATTGCATGGAGGCAATAAAATTAATGGCAATCTGGGAAATCTGAAACGGCGCAGAATCCGGAATCCATCCCAGAATGAATACAACCAGAATTTCAATCAGGATCAAAAACGTGTCCCACCGAATCAGATGAAATTTCTTAATGCTGTCCGCCACGGTCTCCGAGACAACTGCACCCAGAAAATATGCTGTGATCGGGATGCACAAGTATTTTGCTTCTGCCCAGTCCTGTTTGCCGATTGCCATTGCCAGGAGGACAAAATTCGCTGTCTGTGCATTACAGAACACACCGCCCCTGACAGAATATGTATAACCGCCGAAGAATCCGCCTGCATAAGTCAATAATGCAAGAATCCACCAGCGTTCACAAGCAAGAAATTCTCTGGATCTGTTCTGATTCTGAGAACTTTTTTCTATGACATGATGCATAAGATGACTTCAACTCCTGGAAACAGATTTCTGATTTTATTATAACATAGAATCATTTATTTTGCAAGTGATCCAGAATATCACAGAATCCCCGGGCATATAATCTTCTGAGAAAATAATCCCCAAAGGAGAAAGATGCTATGCCGGAATCTTTATCAGAACTTGCACAGAAATATCGTGATGAGATGCTGCGGATGTATCAAACCAGACCGCCCAAACCGGACTGTCCGTCGCCAAAACCAGAACCGCCACGCCCAGCACCACCACCGAGACCAGAACAACCACGTCCCGCACCGAAAACAAAACCAAACCCCCCGCTGCCCGCAACATAAACTTATAAAAATAAGG
>CAMWOX010000117.1 GCA_947175975.1 uncultured Ruminococcus sp. | reverse complement strand
GGCATCAACATGCTGCATTTCGCCTGTACGGGGATTTTTGCATTGCTTTGCTGCACGGTCACGTACTTCAAACACACCGAAACCTGTCAATGTTACCTTGTCGCCTGCTGCGAGAGCATCCTTGATGCTTTCAAAAACAGCATCCACAAAAATGCTGGTCTCTTTCTTGGATTTGCCTGTTTTCTCAGCAACTGCCTGAATCAAATCTGCTTTTTTCATAATAATATTCCTCCATTGTGGTTGATATATTCTCATTATATAACATTTATCGCAATTTGTCAAGGTTTTTCCGTAAAATCAGCGTTTGTATAAAATTTCATGCAAATTCCGGAGTAATTTTAGATAATATATTACAAAAAACGCCTGAAAACTGAGAATTATGCCTGATCCAGACCAGCTCTTAACTCCTGGCAGAGTGCTGCAATTTCCGGGACTGCCTGCTGGCCATGTTCGCCGATTTTATTCACAATGGCACTGCCAACGATCACGCCATCACAATAAGTACTCATTCTGTGTGCTGTTTTTCCATCACGGATGCCGAATCCCACACAATAGGGAATATTAGATGCATTTGCAATTTCACTAAAAAATGCATCAAAATCCGTATCGAAATTATCTCTCATTCCTGTTACACCCACAGAAGATACACAATACAGGAATCCCTGTGCCTGAGAGGCGATCTTTGCAATTCTTCCAGTAGATGCCGGTGTAACCAGACTAATATTATAGATCTGATTTCTCTCAGCAGCATCCTGGAACTCATCATGCTCTTCAAACGGCAGATCCGGAACGATCACGCCGTCAATTCCGACTTCACGGCATTTCTCAAAGAAATAATCTGTTCCCGTCCTAAAAATCGTATTTGCATAGAGCATTAACAATAACGGCATGTCCGTCTGCGTCCGGAGCTTCTTCACAAGTTCAAATACACCTTTGAGTGTTGTATGATAATCCCGGATTGCACGGAGACTTGCCGCCTGAATAACTGGTCCTTCTGCGATCGGATCAGAAAACGGCACACCGATTTCGACAATATCCGCACCATTTTTCTCCATGGCAAGCACAGCTTGTTCCGTAAGATCATAACCGCCGTCACCTGCGGCAATATAGGTAATCAATGCTTTTTTATTCTGGCTTTTCAGCTCTTCGAATTTCTGATCAATTCTATTAGGCATTTAAATTCACTCCTCTGTATCTTGCAATTTGCTGAACGTCTTTGTCACCACGTCCGGAAAGATTGATAATCATGATCTGATCCGGATTCATCGTCGGTGCGATCTTGAGAGCGGCGGCTACCGCATGGGCAGACTCAATGGCAGGAATAATTCCCTCAGTCTTGGAGAGATATTCAAATGCCTGAACAGATTCTTCATCTGTGATGCTCATATAATCCGCACGTCCTGTCTCATGTAAATAAGCATGTTCTGGTCCAATGCCGGGATAGTCTAATCCTGCCGAAATAGAATACACAGGTGCAATCTGACCTTCTTCATTCTGCAAGAAGATTGATTTCATACCGTGGAAGATGCCCAGATCGCCCTTTGAGAGCGTTGCGGCATGTTCAATCGTATCAATTCCCCGACCGCCGGCTTCTGCACCAACTAATCTGACAGACTGATCTGGAATGAAATCATAGAAAATACCCATTGCATTAGAACCGCCGCCAACACAGGCAACCACGCAATCTGGGAGTTTTCCCTCAGCGGCAAGGATCTGCTTTTTGGCTTCTTCACCAATGATTTTTTGGAAATCACGCACCATTGTAGGATACGGATGTGGCCCCATGACAGAACCAATGCAATAGAATGTTGTGGCAATATTGGTTGCCCAGTCACGCATTGCCTCATTGATGGCATCTTTGAGCGTTGCTGTACCGGAATCAACACCAGTCACTTTTGCTCCTAACAGCTCCATTCTGTAAACATTCAGTGCCTGGCGTTCCATATCCTCACGACCCATGTAAACCTCGCATTCCATGTCGAAATACGCACAGATCGTAGCCGTTGCCACACCGTGCTGACCTGCACCGGTTTCAGCGATCACACGCTTTTTTCCCATATGCTTTGCAAGAAGAACTTGTCCGAGTGCATTATTGATCTTGTGAGAACCCGTGTGATTCAGATCTTCACGCTTGATATAGATTTTTGCACCCCCGAGATCTTTTGTCATCTTTTCTGCATAATACAGCAATGACGGACGGAATGCATAATTCTGATACAAATCATGCAGTTCTTTGAGAAATTCCGGATCATTTCTGTATTTCTCATATGCTTCCTGCAATTCTGATACTGCATTCATGACAGTTTCAGGGACATACTGTCCGCCGAACTTGCCGAATCTTCCGATTTTACCCATAAGAAAAACTCCTTTTTCTATTTTGATTTATGCTGGCATAATAGAAATGCCAATCATAATGGTTGTCTGTTCCGCATGATTCCACACAGAATGTGGAATCATACCTTTGACAAGATAACTTTCATTTTTTCTGACGATCACACTCTCATCATTCAGCTTAATTTCTGCTTCACCCTCCGTTACAATAAACAAATGATCGTGCGTATGTGTATGATTCTGCAAAGGGCCGCCGCCGTTCTGTTCCAGATACGCAATAGAACAATCGGATATATTTGCTTTTCCGTACAGTTTTTGTGCCAAAAAATGCACATGATCCGGCGGTGTAAAGAATAAATTATCCTGCATTAGTATCGCTCCTGTTCTGTAAGATCCCTATGATTTTTTGGATTTTAGAACCATCTTTGCACCTGTCTGTTTCCACACTGCTGGAAACATCAATCCCATAGGGATTCACTTTTTCAACTGCTTCTGCGATATTCTCCTGAGAAATTCCTCCGGCTAAGAAAAATTCTTTTTCCGGACGATTCCGGATAATCACATCCCAGGGGGCAACTGTTCCTGTTCCACCATGGGAATTTTCTGAAAAGCTGTCAAGGACTAATTTATCCACCGGAAACAGATCTGCTTTGTGAATTTCTTCCGGATTCCGAACTCTGACTGCTTTCCAGATTTCCAGATCCGGGCAATTTTCTCTGACAAGACGGACAAACTCTCTGGATTCTTCGCCATGTAATTGGATTACATCCAGAAATTCTGCATAGTTCCGGATTTCTTTCAGATCCGGATTGACGAACACGCCGACACGACGGATTCCAGAATTTAATGTTTCATGCAGAATTTTCATTTGTCCAGGATCAATATATCTCCAGAATGGCTTGGATAAAATAAATCCTGCATAATCGGGCATATACGCATTTAAATATTCTACATCCTGGATTCTGCGGATGCCACAGATTTTAAGCCGGGGATTCATACTGTCCCCTCACGGAGTGCATGGAGCGTCTCTGTGATATTCTCACTACGCATGAGCGTCTCGCCAATTAAAACAGCATCCGCACCGTTTGCCTGTGCAGTTCTCATATCTGCATTATTTCTGATTCCACTTTCAGAAACAAACAACTGTCCAGGTTCTCTCAGATGGCTTAATCTCTGCGTTGTGGATAAATCTACTTCGAATGTTTTCAGATTCCGGTTATTTACGCCCAATAACTGCGGATGCAATGTCTGGACAGCCTCCATTTCTGTTTCTGTGTGGACTTCTATCAGGCAATCCAATCCCAGACTATGTGCCAGATCAAAATATTCTTTCATGCGTGGCAATACTAATACTGCGGCAATCAGCAATATAGCAGATGCTCCCAGGGCTTTTGCTTCATAGATCTGATACGGATCAATGATAAAATCTTTTCTTAGAACTGGAATTTTTACAGCTTGTGCAATATTTCTTAAATAGTCTGCACTGCCTTGAAAATAATATTCTTCTGTCAGACAAGAAATGCAGTCTGCACCTGCGGATTCATACTCTTTTGCAAGCTCCACCGGATGGAAATCTGGACGGATCAAGCCTTTGGAAGGAGATGCTTTCTTGACTTCACAGATACAGGATAAGCCGGATTTTCGCAAAGCCTGAATAAAACTGGGCTTTGTTTCTACCTGTTCTGCCAGGCGACGCACTTCCGGAAGAGGACAGCATTTTTTCTCAGTTTCTAATTGAATTGCTCTTTTTTCACAAATCTCATCCAGAATCATGATTTTTTCTCCGTTCTGTTTGTAAATTCTACAAACTGATTCAACTTTGCTAGTGCTGAACCGTTATCAATCACTTCAGCAGCTTTTGCAACACCATCCCGGAGCGTTTCCGTGATACCGTAAGTATATAATACAGCACCTGCATTCAGCAATACAATATCACGCTTTGCCCCTTTGAGACTGCCATCCAGAATATTTCTGGTGATCTGTGCATTCTCTACTGGTGTACCGCCTACTATTTCGGATTTGTCATAACGCTGTAAGCCAAATTCTTCCGGTGTGATCTCATAAGTTCTTACATCATCGCCATTGACTTCCGTCACTGTTGTTGCATCCGATACAGAAATTTCATCCATTACATCATTGCCGAACACCACCATAGCATGTTTAATGCCAACCTGTTGGAGAACTTTTGCCATGATCTCTGTCAAAGATTTTTCGTAGACACCCAGAACGATATAATCCGTTTTAGCCGGATTTGTCAAAGGACCCAGAATATTAAATACTGTCTTGACACCAAGAGCTTTCCGGACAGGTGCAACATATTTCATGCTTGCATGATAACTCTGTGCGAACAGGAACGAAATCCCAGTTGCATCCAGGCAGGCTTTTGCCTGTTCCGGCGTGGATGTGATCTTTGCACCGAGTGCTTCGAGAACGTCCGCCGCACCGCTTTTGCTGGAAACACTTCGGTTTCCGTGTTTTGCAACTCTTGCACCAGCTGCGGATGCAACAAATGCAGATGTTGTAGAAATATTGAAAGAAGCACAGCCATCTCCGCCCGTTCCGACAATCTCAATGCTGTTAGCAGAATCCGGAACGATTTTTGCTTTGGCTCTCATGCCTTTAGCAAAGCCTGCGATTTCGTCAATCGTTTCTCCTTTCGTTGCCAGTGCCGTCAGGACTGCCGCAATCTGTAATTGAGATGCCTCGCCGCTCATGAGAATGTCCATGCAGTTTTCGGATTCTTCCATCGTCAGATCCTGTTTCTGCATTAATTTGCTGTAATAGGGTTTCAGATCAACATTGACATGTTTCGATGTATCATCCTCCAGTAAACCGGCGATAATCAAGAAATTTTTCAATAACTGCTTTCCGTTATCCGTCAGGACTGACTCCGGATGAAACTGCAAGCCATAGGTTTTATGCGTTTTATGAGAAACAGCCATAATCTGCCCGTTTTCATCCAGTGCCGTGACATAGAGACATTCCGGGAGTGTTTCTTCATCTGCAATCAGAGAATGATAGCGTCCTGCTGTGAATGGACAGGAACAATGCCGGAAAAGAGGATGTTTTTCTTCAAATTTGATACTGCTGGATTTTCCATGCATGAGCTGTCTTGCCCGGATGATCTTTCCGCCGAATGCCTGCACAATGGACTGATGTCCCAGGCACACACCCAGAATCGGGATT
>CAMWOX010000116.1 GCA_947175975.1 uncultured Ruminococcus sp. | reverse complement strand
ATACAGGCAATTGCTGGAATTACCGGATTGACATCTGCACGAAAATGTGCTATGCTAACATGGTGGAGGTGAGAACATGAGCTACAATATCATTGGCGGTGAAATGTCGCAGGCTGAGGCAGACCAGTATGTCAGAATGCTGAAAGAAAAATATCCGGAGCGTATCTTCAAAAGTATTACATTCAAAATTGACGGCGAATTTGTCGATATTTCGTACAATTATGATGTAATCCCCTTTGACAGAATCCGCAGAATCACAGGTTATCTGGTCGGCACACTGGACAGATTCAATGATGCCAAGAGAGAAGAAGTCGCAGACCGTATCAAGCACAATGCATGATGAAAAATCAAATATGACACAGAAAATCCGTCTGAACAGGCGGATTTTTCTGCGTTAAGGGGGATGAAAATGCAGTTTATTCCATTCACAGAAGAACAAAAACAGCAGGCAAATAACACGGATTTAGCGTCATTTCTGCAAATGCGTGGTGAAACACTCAAACTTGCCGGAAAAGAATATCAATTGATTTATCATGATGAATCGGGCAAGCATGACAGTATCACCATCAGCGGTTCTAAATGGTTTGACCATAAGAACCAGATTGGCGGTGGTGCGGTGAAATTCATGATGTATTTTTATGAAATGAGTTTCCCTGAAGCAGTACAGGAACTGCTTGGCTATACTGTCATGCCGGAGTATAACAACAGTTATCATGACAATTACCGCAGAAGTCCGCCAAAACAGGCTGTGCCTGAACCGAAAAAATTTTTTCATCTGCCAGAACCGAATCAAAACATGCACAGGGTCTATGCCTATCTGATTCAAAAGCGATTCATTGCACCGGAAATTGTGAATCATTTCGCCAAAAATCGCACGTTGTACGAAGATGCACAGTATCATAATGCCGTGTTTGTGGGGCTGGATGAGAACGGTATTCCAAGACAGGCACACAAACGTTCAGCGAATACGTTCAGAAGTTTCCGCATGACGTGTGAAGGATCTGACACCAGATACAGCTTTGCACATTTCGGAAATTCTGAACGATTGTATGTGTTTGAAGCACCGATTGACATGCTCAGTTTCCTGACACTCTATCCGCAAAACTGGCAAAAACACAGTTATATCGCCATGAATGGTGTGTATGAAAATGCGATGCTCAAGGCTCTGGAGACGCATCCGAATTTACAGGAAATCGTGCTTTGTGTCGATCATGATGAAGGCGGAATTGATGCGGTTTACCGGCTGACGGATATTCTGCATGAACATGGTTATCAGAAAATTTCCTGTATCCAGCCGGATTTGAAAGACTGGAATGAGGTTCTTAAGGCAATGCATGGAGAACAGGCACTTCCGGCTGTTCCGCACAGGAGATTACAGGTATACCATCACATTGTCAGCGATTTGCAGGAAAATCGCTTCCCTCCTGAAAATTTGCCGTCAATACTGAAAGAATTTCATCAAAAAAACGAATACAGAAATCTGGCTGAATCTGCACTGGCAGGTTCCGCATTTTTTCTGCATAAAGCAGGCTATTCGGCTGGCTTCAAACAACTTTGTGCAAAAATGGACAGCTCATACAGACCATACACGGACAAAGGGAATCCGTCAGCAAAATGGCGGACTATGGACAATCACTTTCGGCAAGTCATGCCGATGCTGTATCAGGGGACACGTTCAAGAAAATTGGACGTGCGGACAGCAAAAATGCTCTATGAACTGGCGGAAAGTGCTGTCCGGCTGTGTACAGAAGAAATCCTGCCTGTGCAGGAAGAAGAACCAGAAGAAAGCCAATTTCTTACTTATCATTAGCGAAGGAAGGCGATCATTTGAATGAAAAACAGATGCTGACACTCGGAATTGTAACAGTCCTATTCCTGGGTTTTATGCTGATAGCTCATCTGCTTGACGAACACAGCCTGAGTACAATCAAGGCGAAAAAAGTTGGTGACGGACAGCATGGCACAGCAAGATGGGCAAAGAAAAAAGAAATCGCACACACATTTACTTTCCTGCCATACGAGCCGAAGAAATGGCGGAAAGGAGAAAATCTGCCACAGATGCAAGGCACGATAATCGGCTGTCGGGGAAAGAAACATACGACTGCACTCGTAGATGAGGGTGATGTTCATACTTTGATAATTGGGGCAGCGGGAGTTGGCAAGACCGCCTATTTTCTTTATCCGAATATTGAATTTGCGTGTGCCTCCGGGATGTCGTTTCTGAATACCGATACAAAGGGAGACGTGGCTCGAAATTACGGAAATATCGCCAAAAAGTATTACGGTTACAATGTGTCGATTATCGATCTGAGAAATCCAACTCGTTCGGATGAAAACAACATTCTTCATCTTGTGAACAAATATATGGACATCTATCTGAACGACAAGACGAACCTGAGTGCAAAGGCGAAAGCTGAGAAATACGCTAAAATTACGGCAAAAACCATCATCAATATCGGCGGCGGTGATAGTAGCAACTATGGACAGAACGCATTTTTTGTGCGCCCGTAAGCAGCACTCCGGCTGAGCGGAGACTGCGCGGGTTTGTATTGGATGCTGCCTTGAGCAAGCAGTAAGTAAATGTATCAAAACGGATTATCCGTAGCTTATTATCACCTGACTTATCTGAAAGGGAAACCGGACAGGGAGTGTAGCATGTCAGGAAAGGCACAAGTCAGCCCAGCTATCAGGACTGCGACTATGCGCTGACGTTACGAATCAACGAACAGTGTCAAGATAAAAATTTGTGTATAAGGATAAAGGCTGAATTGCTTGAATGACAGTCAGAGACTGAACTTAGCGTTGTTCATGACATACGATAGCTATAATTGTCATCCCGGCAGGATGGATGCAGATAGGAAAACTGCTGTCCATGCGGTACAACTGCCGGAGTCAGCCGCAGGAAGCGGAAAATGATGAACGTCATATCCGAGAACACAAAACGCTTATCCATACAAGTCTAAACGGGGATTTCCTAAACCAGATTCATCTGGCATGGAAACAGAGCTTCCGTAGTAGTCCGAGTGCGGCAATACCACATACATGGCGAAGGGAAGCAGTTAATTCGTTAATATTTTTTTCAGGAAGGACGTGGAGACGTTGCGAAATCCAACAGAAATATTAAAAACTCTCAGTGAGAAATCAAAGGACAAATCTTATCGGTTTCAAAGACTGTACAGAAATCTTTACAACCCGGATTTTTATCTGCTGGCATACAAGAACATCAGCAAAAATCAAGGCAGTATGACAGCGGGAACAGACAGAAAAACAATAGACGGTATGAGCATGGACAGAATCAATGACATCATAGCCAAGCTCCGTGACCACAGCTACCAGCCAAATCCCGCAAGACGCGAGTATATCGCAAAGAAAAACAGCACCAAAATGCGCCCTCTGGGGATTCCCTCAGCAGATGACAAGCTCGTGCAGGAGGTCGTGAGAATGATACTAGAAAGTATCTGGGAGGGAAATTTCTCAAATAATTCTCACGGATTCAGACCGAAGCGAAGCTGTCACACGGCATTAAAGCATATTGACATCAATTTCAAAGGCGCAAAATGGTTTATTGAGGGTGATATAAAAGCATGCTTTGATTGCTTCGACCATCATGTGCTCATATCTGCACTGCGGAAACGAATCGATGACGAGTATTTTATTGCACTCATCTGGAAGTTTTTGAAAGCTGGATATATGGAACAATGGAATTATCACTGCACCTACTCCGGAACGCCGCAGGGTAGCGGGGTAAGCCCGATACTTGCAAACATTTATCTAGATATGCTCGATGAGTATATCGAAGAATACAAGGCGACATTTGATACTGGCGTTTCCAAAAACAGAAAAATTAATCCTGATTATCTGAAACAGCAGGGCGATTATTTCAAGGCATGCAAAAATGGCGGATTCAGTAGCAAAGAGCTGAAAGAAATGCGCTGGAAATATCTGAAAACTCCATACTATTCTGCATTAGACAGCGGGTTTAAGCGAATCCAGTATTGCAGATACGCAGATGATTTTATCATCGGAGTAATCGGAAGCAAAAAGGATGCTGAACAAATCAAGGAGGACATTCGTATTTTCCTTGCAGAAAAACTGAAGCTCACACTGTCAGAGACAAAGACAAAAATTACGCACACATCCAAATTTGCACGTTTTCTGGGATATGACATTACTGTCTCCAGAAGTCAGAGCGTAAAGAGGGACAAAAATGGTGTCCTGAAGCGTGAGTTTAACGGTCGTATTATGCTGTACGTCCCAAAAGAAAAATGGGTTGGAAAGCTACTGGAATATCGGACAATGAAAATTGTACGGGATAAAAAAGGTAAAGAAATCTGGAAACCGCTGCACAGAGGCAGACTTATCAATTTGCCGGACATCAGTATTATCAGCAGATACAATGCTGAAATCAGGGGAATGTACAACTATTACTGTATGGCGAACAATGTTTCGGTACTCAATAAATTTGGGTATATCATGGAATACAGTATGTACAAGACATTTGCCGGAAAATACCGGACAACGATGGGCAAAGTCATTGATAAGTATAAGAAAAACGATGTTTTCACCGTTCCCTATGATACGAAAAGTGGTCGGAAATACTGCGAATTCCATCACAGCGGGTTCAGACGGAGAAAGCAGACAACATTGGATATTGACACAACACCTGCATACAGGCAATATGAGCGTCCGAATCAATTGGCGCTCCGTCTGCATACAGGAAGATGTGAACTCTGCAATTGTCAGGGCAAGAAAATCATCATGCACCACGTCCGTACGCTCAAAGAGCTGAACGGCAATTTTGAATGGGAGCAGATTATGATGAAAAAACGCCGCAAATCCATTGCGGTTTGTAAGGATTGCTTTGACTATATTTGCAGAATGAAATGAGAGTTGAATTAATGGAGAGCCGTATACGCCGAGAGGTGTAAGTACGGTTCGGGAGGGAGTGCTTTGGCGCTTACCTCATTACGATTCTGCGGAAGGTCTGCTTGCCTCAGTGATTCTGCTCCTGGCTGAATTCGGCGACAAAAACGAAAGGCATATTGTGTCCGTGTTCAAGCTGATTCAGGACTTGACTGCCAAGCCACAGCCAAAAGCTCCGAAAGACAAACCGCCGATGTATTTCACTTCCCTGATGGAAAAACTGCCGGGCGACCACAAAGCAAAATGGCTTGCCGGTGCGGCTTTGAATACTTCCGATCAAGCCATGATGTCAGTGCTGAGTACAGCCCTGTCCAGACTGAACAGCTTTCTCGACAGCGAACTTGAACAGATTCTGTGCTTCGGTACGGCGATAGATGCTGAGAAGTTCTGTAATGAAAAATCGGCAGTATTCCTTGTTTTACCGGAAGAAGATTATTCCAAATATTTTATGGTATCGCTCCTGATTCAGCAGCTATACAGAGAGATTCTCGTTATCGCTGATGAACACGGCGGTACACTCCCCAACCGTGTCATGTTTTATACAGATGAGCTGGGAACATTTCCGAAAATTGAAGGACTGGAATCCATGTTTTCTGCCGG
>CAMWOX010000115.1 GCA_947175975.1 uncultured Ruminococcus sp. | reverse complement strand
ATGATCACCTGACCGACACTTTTTAGAATTTATTCTACATCGTTCTGCATAAATAATATCACTTTCCTGAAAAAATTTCTAGTAAAATAGAAACTCTGTTTTCATTATAGCATAGAAAACAAAATTTGTACAGCCTATTTTCAGAAATTTTTCAAAAAATTTTAAACGATTTTATTCTCTGAAAAAAATAAAATTTCCAGAGCTTCCGCAAAACGTCCCTCGACAAGACACGGCGTTGCCTGCAACAGAGAAATTTCGATTCTTTCCCTGTAATATTCTGTATCATAAGATCCGGATAAGTAATAACTGTCCTGGTAAGTATCATTATTAATTAAAATCAGCATACCGTCAAAATCACCACACAATGCCTGATAATAATACTGTGCAAACTGTTCCGGTGCATAGCCATCAAGATGATCTGTGATCAAAACATGAATATTCTGATCCCGGAGAAATTCTTCATAGTAGGCAAAATCTGATTCCAGAAGAACCTGATTTTCATCAATCAGGAATACATTCTCAGAATTGCTTGCGTTCACACGTTCCCGGAGCGGATTCTCCGGGACGGTTTCGGGAATGGTTTCCTCCAGTGCCGGAATGATTTCCGGCTCTTCCACAGATTCCGGATTCTCCGGAATTTCAGAATCCATTTCTGGTATCTCCTGTAAGTTTCCGGGATTTAAAAAATCAATTTCTTCTGGTGCATCTCCTAATTCTTCTGCATAAACAGTTCCGGCACAGCCTGTACAGAGACACAACAGACCCAGGCATATTAAAAAATAATTTTTCATAATCCCACCCCTGTTCATGAATTGGCATATTCCGTAGGCTCTGGAAGAGCATAAATCGTATCTTTGAGAATCTGTGTATTCGCACTGCAATCTACCTGCAAAACAGACTGTCCGTCAATATTCGCTGGTGTATAAGTTCCATCTGCCGGGATCTGGAGCTGTTCAATCTCATAAGATGCCGCCAGCGGGGCTTTCAGCGATAAGAAATACAGATCCATTGTTGACATATTGGCTCCGACATGCGGCAAAGCAGAAGAAACCAGTTCTGGCACAGCCGTCACAGCTTTGCTTTTCACATTCTGGAAAATCTGTGTCATGACTTCTCTCTGCCGGGAAGTTCTCTCAAAATCTGCATTGCCAACATAACGGATTCTGGCATAAGATAATGCCTGTTTGCCGTTCAGCAGACACTTGCCGCCTTTTTCCAGAAAATCCGCCATAATATCATCTCCTGCCAGTGCATTGACTTCACTTTGGAGAATCTCATTGACTGCCTGTGCCTCAGCATCAGAAACATCAATTTCCACACCGCCGAATGCATCAATAATTCCAGCAAATCCCATAAAGCTGACACAGAGATAATCATCCACACTGATCTGGTAATTCTGTTCAAGCGTATCCATCAGAAGCTCCGCTCCCCCATAAGAATACGCCGCATTTAATTTATTACTGCCATAGCCGGGAATTTCCACATAGGCATCCCTCATAAAAGAAGTCAGATACATTTTCTCTGTCATAGAATTGAGTGATAGCAACAGCACTGTATCAGAACGTCCCCGTTCTGTCGTGATATCTCTGGCATCCGTGCCGATGAGCAAAATATTCTGGACATACCCGGCATCCAGCGTTCCAGAAGTCACTGTCCGGGATGCACGTGGGAGCTTTTCTAATTTGCTGATTAATAACAATGCAATTGCGGAATAGATCCCGAACAGAATCATTGCCAGGATTAGAATTTTCCGGATCAGACGTTTCAGAATACCACCTCCATGAGATTTCTTTTTGGATTTTTTAGGAGCAGATTTTTTGGGCGGATTTTTTTGTATAGATTGTTTCCCTGATTTTACATGATTTTTCTTCATAGGTCTGTCAGAAACATTCTCTTGTTCCAGCTCAGGTGCATCATAGGCTTCATATGCACCATAACTGAAATCTTCTTCTGGTTCTGGATCATAATAAATATCCTCTTCTGTATCATCAAAATAATGCTCTGGTTTCCGAAATCGGAGCGTACTCTGTGGCACTTCCTGCTGCGTTTCCTGTACTGGAAATCTCTTTGTATCTGTCCGACGCAGCTCCGGCAATTCTTCCTCCGGATCATATAAATAATCCTGTTCTGGTTTTTTCCTTGGTCTTGGCAGATCCGCATTCTGCAACTCATTCATAGCTATCCACCCTTATTATGATTATGCTTAATATAATCTCTTGATATTGACACAAAGTAATGTCAGTATCACCGTGACACACTGTAAAATAATCATCCATCCGGAATTGATCCCCAGGTGCAGCAGAGGTTCCATCAAGACCAGTGCAAGTCCCAACAGGAGTGTCACTGCCTGCACGAATATACCAAACATAGATGCCCTGCGGACAATCTTCGTCGAAATAATTAACTGTGCCATATTGCTGAAATGATTTGTACATGCCAAAGAAGCACTCATCTCCTTGACAGGTGCTGTCTCAGACAAATACAGATTACGCATTTTCGAGGGAATAATCTTGACCATATCTTGTGGGATCTCAAACAGAGAAGAAATCCGGTACAGTGTAATCATCGGATCTACACTATGCAGGATCAGGCACATATTATGCCGCATTGCCTGCTTGACCCAGGATTTTACGACCTTATCTGCATGAAGTTCCACAATAAACAACGCTGATAAATTACCGGAAATAGATAAATAAATCACTTCTTTGTCTCCTCCGGTCATTTCAGATTCCTTGCTTTTGGAGGGTACACCTTCGATCCTGTGGCTGATCATCAGCTCCCGGTTGCCCAGCAATACTCTTTGATTATGAATCCAGCCGCACAAGCCGAGGGAATCTTCATAGACATAATTTTCCACCGGATAAAACACTTTATGATTTTCCTGTAATACTTCATCAAAAATATGACTGAAAGCACTCCCGGCATGAAATGCCAGACTTGCCGCTGCTAGCAATGTTTCATCCGATCTAACATTAGAATACATCTTTACACCCTGGAGCTGGATAGATCCTATCGGAAACATCGCCGCCGCATCCATCATAAGCGAATTGGTATCATAGAAATCATCCACACTCTGATAGCCCAGTAATAATGCACCAGATTTTGATAATTCTCTTGTTGCATTAAATAACGGCAGATTTGCTATAAATGTAATTGCCACACAGCCACAGGCTACGGAAAACATAGAAAATAAGCTGATGGCATAACTGATTCCGCCCTGTCGGAATATTGCCATTGCAATCGATGCAATCAGTGAAAAAATACAGCTTGCCGGTGCAGCATAACGACAGAAACGGTCTGCCAGATCCGCTGAATATGTATATCTTCTGAAATCTTTCAGGGAATCTATTTTTCTTATAGTTGCCAACACCGGAAAATCCTGCAAGACACCTCTGGCAAGCGATTCCGCCTTGTGTTCATCTTCTGTGATCTGCAATCCATAGTAGTCATGTCGTCCGATGATAGCTTTCAGGTTTGTTTCTTCCCGATCAATGATCAGCAATTTTCCCATTGTATGGAAAATCAGAATCAGCACTGCACACGGCATAAAATAATGTGCAATTAAGGGTGAATTTACCCCAAAGATGCTTAAAAATGCATCCAACAAACAAGCTCCCCATGCAATCGTAGCCAAACTGTCTGTATCTGCACGGAACTGTATTAATTTTGCAAAGCCATTTTTCAGAGCCGGTACACAAACAGAACCAGCCGCAAGTCCTAATAAAAGCTGCATCAGTGCAATCAGATTCTCCGGAATACTGTCCAGCCAGCTAAGACCAAAACAATTTCTGACAGACAAATAACCGCTGATCAAAGCCACCAGCATCAATGCCAGGGTACGAAAAAAAATTGCATTTCTTAATTCTTTAATATCCGTCTGGATTTCAGCTGTATTTTCTAACCGCATCATGGCAGAAATTTTCTGCCTGCTGAGATTCTCTTCTTCGGCTTCTTCTGGTGTCTTTCGGATTGTGACATCCAATGCATCCGCTGTTGCGGCATTCTGATTGGAAGCACTCAAATCCAGACTTGTCTGCTGTGCTCTTGGTGCAGGTTTGACATCCACAGGTCTGACCGGCTCCGGATTCTGCACGGCAACCGGGACAATATCCCTTAAATCCAGGTGCAGAGTCTCTGTTGCAATTGCAGTCACGTCATTTGGTCTGGAAAATCGTTTGCGTTTCTTGTATTTCTTGGCATTATGAACCTGTGTATAGGCATATTCACCATCGGGACGTTCTTTCTCATAAGTATAATTTCCATCAGAACTGGTACTCTTTCCCTTTTTGAGATTTTTCCTGCTCTTTTCTGCTTCTCTGGCACGAGTGGAATCTCCCATACGGCGAATTTTAGAACCCGATTCTGTTAAATCAATCTCTTCCTGTATATCCTGTTCTGACTCCAGAATATTCCTGACGGGTATTGCATCTGTCTTGGACTCAATAAAAGAAACTCTTGTCTGATTGGATTTCATGCTCTGCGGTGCATCTGGCGGTTTCCGGAAAACCAGTTTTTCACTCATGGAATCCTGTTCATTCTGTTTGTTACTCAAATCTTTTTTCTCCTATCTAAAATCTGGAATATCCAGAAATACTCATGATTGCATTCTCTGTCTGACGACTTCATACATGAAAATTCCGGCGGCAACAGATGCATTCAAAGATGTAATCTTTCCAAGCATGGGCAGCTTTACAAGAAAATCACATTTTTCTTTGATCAGCCTGCTGATACCGAAACCCTCCGAACCGATTACCAGTGCCACTGCACCGTCAAAATTGGTTTCTGTGTATAAACTGCCGTTCATATCTGTGCCGTAAATCCAGATATTTTCTTTTTTTAATCTGTCAATGGCAGCTCCCAGATTAGAAACCCTTGCAACAGGCATCCAGCTTGCCGCTCCTGCGGAAGTTTTATGCACAACAGGTGTAAGCATCGCACTGCGGCGTTTGGGAATGATAATTCCATGTACGCCGGCAGTTTCTGCTGTCCGGATGATCGCCCCCAGATTATGCGGATCTTCGATTTCATCACAGATTACAAAAAACGGCTTTGTATCCTTTTTTCTGGAAATCTCTAATAATTCTTCCAGTGTAAGATATTCTGCACAGGAAGTAAATGCAATAACTCCCTGATGTGAACCGCCGTCCGCCATCTGTGCAAGTTTCTGGTCAGTCACTGTTTTGATCACAACACCGGATTCTTTTGCAAGCCGGAGAATCTCTCCGAGTCCGTGAGGATTGCTGATATATAGCGTATCAACAGGCATATTGCTTTTAAGAGCCTCCCGGACGGGATTTTTTCCAATAATCTTATTTTCTGTATCAGGCATAAAAAATAATCCTTTCTGAATCACATCATTATCAAAATAGATATATTTATTATAGCATAGTTATTTTAAAAAAACAAGGGCTTTTTGACCAGAATGCAAAATTTAATGCCAGAAATGCAGAACGATCCAGCAGACGAATCCAGAAGTTACCATACCGAGCAGGAAAAGCAAAAAATCTTTCGGAATACTCTTTTTTTTCTGACCACTTTCAAAATAATCCAATGTTTCCATC
>CAMWOX010000114.1 GCA_947175975.1 uncultured Ruminococcus sp. | reverse complement strand
CACCAGGGAACTTTTGATGTGCCAATGCTGACATCTATTCCCGGAACGGCGATTTATTCGCCGAGCTGCTATGAAGAATTGAAAATTTGCCTGAAAACAGCGATTTATGAAGAATCCGGACTGACGGCTGTTCGCTATCCCAGGGGAAATGATTCTGGTATGAAGTTTCCGAAAGAAAATTGCAGTGCAGAGTATGCCTTGACAGAATGCAATTCAGATACGCTGTTGATTTCTTATGGCAGAGTATATCAGGCTGTCTGGGATGCGCATTGTATTTGTGACAAAGGCGGCTGTCCCACCAGTATTCTGAAACTTACAAAGATTTTTCCGGTTCAGGAGGAATTAATTGAAATTGCATTGCAATACAAAACAGTGCTTTTTTTCGAGGAAAGCAGCGGTTACGGAGGGATTTCCACGATTTTCGGATCTTTATTAGCACAATATGGATTTCAGGGACAATTCGTCCGGGTTTCCGCCGACTGTTTTCTGAAACAAGCATCTGTTCCTGTTCTTCTCGATAAATCTGATCTGTC
Organism: uncultured Ruminococcus sp.; assembly: GCA_947175975.1. Classification (GTDB taxonomy): domain Bacteria; phylum Bacillota; class Clostridia; order Oscillospirales; family Ruminococcaceae; genus UBA3855. The sequence goes on along the minus strand of CAMWOX010000114.1, from coordinate 5,079 downwards.
TGCACAGGCAGTCTGTCGGTATATTTATGCGTATGGCTGTCAGGATTGATATTGCACTCGCAGAACGTGGACTCTGTCAAAGCCGTTCCAGAGCGAAATTATTATTAAAAAGCGGCAGGGTATTTTTAAATCATGAAATCTGCACGAAGCCGTCAGTGTTGGTTTCCGATCAGGATATTTTAACACTGGAGGATCTGCGTTATGTCGGCAGAGGTGGTCTGAAACTGGAAGCGGCTTTAAACTTATTTCCTATTAGTCCTGAAAATAAAATTTGTATAGACGTTGGAGCATCTACAGGTGGTTTTACAGACTGTATGCTCCAGAATGGTGCGGCATTTGTCTATGCAATTGATGTCGGACATGATCAGCTTGCAGAAATATTGAGAATGAATAAAAAAGTCAGAAATCTGGAAAACACAGATATCAGAATTTTAAAATCATCAGATTTCGATAAAATTCCAGAATTTTGCAGTGTTGATGTTTCTTTTATTTCGCTGAAATATATTCTTCCAGCAGTCTATGCATTACTTTCACAGGATTCTGATTGCGTGATTCTGGTCAAGCCACAATTTGAAGCCGGCAGAAAAGCTCTGAATAAGCATGGCATTGTAAAGTCAGAATCTATCCGGAAACAGGTTCTGCAAGAAATCCTGGAATTTGCCCAGCAGACGGGATTTACTGTGCAGGATTCCTGCGAATCGCCGGTTCATGGCGGTGATGGTAATATTGAGTATCTTGCATGGCTCAGGAAATAAGATCAGGTGAGAATTATGCTTCATTTTGCAATTTATCCGAATTTTCAGAAAAAACATGCATTATCCTGTGCATTGGCAGTCTGTCATAAACTGCATGAACTGGGTGCAGTTGTCTATATTGATGAATCTTACAGGGCAGAGTTTTCAGAATGTGATTATATTCAATATGGTATTTTTTCATCTCTGGTGCATCAGGTGAATATTGTAATTGCAATCGGCGGTGATGGTACAATTCTGCGTTGTGCCAGACAGATGATCGGCTCGGATGCAGAATTACTTGGGATTAATACAGGTCATCTCGGTTTTATGACAACGCTGGAAACAGACCAATTAGATGCTTTAGAGAAGATATTTCAAGGAGAATATGAATGTTCCGAACGCATGTTTCTGAGGGGGGTTCTACAAGGTGAAAATAAGAAAATGAAACTGATTGCCCTCAATGATATTGCTATTTCTGGATTCTATGGAAAAGTATTTGATTTTTCTGTCTTTGCAGATCATTCTTTGATCGGACAATACCGGGCTGACGGTGTGATTTGCAGTACACCCACAGGCTCAACAGCTTATGCACTTTCTGCCGGAGGTCCTTTGATCGAACCGGAAATGTCCTGTATTGAAATTACGCTGATCTGTCCGCATTCATTGTTTAACAGACCTATGTTATTATCTTCTGACAGGCATATCACGATTCAGCATACAGCAGACTGTTCCCGTCAGATCTGTTTGAGTGCAGATGGTGAAATGCCCATTGCATTTCCTGTTGGATATTCGCTCGAAATCCGGAAGTCCAAGCATACTGTGAAATTGATCAGCATGAAAAACAGCAGTTTTTTCGATTCTGTGAATCAGAAATTCATGCAGTCAATCAAGGGATTTCCCGCAAGATGATTCTATTATAAACTGAGGTGAAAAGCATGAACGCAAGACAAAAAACAATTCTGAAATTGATCCGGACAAGAGCAATCGGCAATCAGCAGGAATTGCAGAATGCCTTGACTGAATCAGGTTTTCCGGTTGCGCAGGCAACAATTTCCAGGGACATTCGGATGCTTGGACTGATCAAGAAAGCAGATGATTCTCATCAGTATTGTTATCACGAAGCAGAAAGGGAAAACAATGCAAATAATAACATACCAGAATCTTATCAGCAGGAGCTGCTTGCTGACAATGTCTTGCGAATTGATTATGCAGGTAATATTCTTGCAGTGAAATGCAATGCCGGTACTGCCCAGGCTGTCTGTGCCAGAATTGATAGTATGCATTTGTCGCATGTAGTCGGTACACTTGCTGGAGATGATACTATCTTTGTATTAGTCCGTACAGCAGAACAGGCACAGGCACTTGCCTCAGAATTATCAGAGAAATTTCAAAACAGGTGATCAGCTATCATGTTAGAAGAATTATATATTGAAAATCTTGCAGTCATTGAAAAAGCTTGTATTTCATTCCGGAATGCGTTTCATGTTTTCACAGGTGAAACAGGTGCAGGAAAATCCATCCTGATTCATGGGATTCAGGCGGTACTTGGGCAAAGAGTTTCTAAAGACTGGGTTCGTACCGGATGCGACAGGGCAAGTGTCACGGCTTTATTCACGGATCTTCCGGAATGTGTATTAAAATTGCTTTCTGAGTTGCATGTTTCCTGTGATGAAAATCAGATTACGCTTACAAGAGAGATCCGGGCGGATGGCGGCAGTATCGGCAGAATCAACGGCAAAACAGCCGCTATCTCAAATCTTAGAGAAATCGGGTTATTATTAATTTCAATTCATGGACAGCATGATAATCAGGTTTTGTTAGATTCGGAACATCATTTAGAGGTGCTTGACGAATTTGGCGGCAATCCGGATTTTTTGACGGCCTATCAGGAGGCATTCCGGAAATTACAGTCCACAGCAAGAGAATTGAAGAAATTAAAACTCAACCAGCAACAGGCACAGCAGAAAAAATTGTTGCTCCAGAAACAGATCCAGGAAATTGGTGAATTAAATCCGCAGACCGGCGAAGAAGAAGAACTTGAAAATGCTCTGATCCAGGCAGAACACGTTGAAAGAATCAGAAATGATCTGGCAGGCAGTTCCAGTATTCTCCGTGAAGAATGTATTGTACAGATGCAGAATGCAATTCAGTATCTGCGTGGGATTGAAGATGTTTACCCGGATGTACAGGAGATTCTGAAACGCTTGCAGGTGTGCATGATTGAATTGCAGGATATTTCCCGGGATCTCCGGGATCAATCAGAACATATGCAGATTGATGAAAATCGTACAGAACAGCTCCGTCAGCGGTATCAGGCGATTTCGCAGGTCAAAAAACAGTTTTTTTGTGATTTTGATGAATTGATCCAGATCTATCATACAGCATGTGCCGAAATTGATCGATTAGAAGAAAATTCTGGAAAGATTGCAGAATTAGAAAACAGAAAAAAAGAACTGCTTGCGGATCTTACAGAGAAAGCCAATGCCTTATCGGATTACCGGGAACAGACTGGAAAGAAATTTTCACAGCGTGTCTCGGAAGAATTAAAATTTCTGGATATGCCGGATGTAATTTTGACTGTCCGGCAGGAAAAGGGAAAGCTTACAATTCAGGGCAGAGACTCAATCGTATTTCTGATTTCAGCGAATAAGGGAGAAACACCAAAACCGATTTCAAAAATTGCATCCGGCGGTGAATTGTCTCGGATCATGTTAGCTCTGAAATCTGTAATTGCTGACCGGGATCAGATCCCAACATTGATTTTTGATGAGATTGATACCGGCGTTAGCGGCAGAGCAGCACAGAAGATCGGTACAAAGCTTCGAGAAATCAGCCGAAACAGACAAGTCCTGTGCGTGACGCATCTGTCACAGATTGCCGTTATGGCGGATACGCATTACATGATTGAAAAACATGACGAACAGGGTCGAACTATCACACAGGTGCATTTATTAGATTTTGATGGACGTGTGCAGGAAATTGCCCGGATTATGGGCGGAGAGAATCCCAGCAGGCTTATGCTCGAAAATGCCAGGGAAGAATTGAAGTCATTTGCAGAACAGGGGTGAGAAATTCATGGAAATGCACGATTATGAAATTGTCGATATTCAGGGCGATTATGCACAGTTAAAACAGCTTGACGCTGACAATTCGGAATTGTTTCCGGTAGCGATTGCGTTATTGCCGTTCGGCTCGGATGTCGGTACAAGATTACATGGTATGATGGGCATGTTTGAGATTGTGGAGTGACTGGATTATGAGAAAATTACAAAAAAAATTAATCATTCCTGGATTATGTCTGATTGTTATGATAGCCGGACTGATTTTCATAGATCAGCAGAATATTGTTTACCATGAAAAAATTGGCGATGTTTCTGTTACAATCCGGTGCAAAGAACTCCACTGGCGTGGTGGACTATATCATATCCGTATGGCGAATGGTTTGCATGTCTATACAAATCAGGATTTTGAATTTCATCAGGATGGGAGTTTTTCTCCGAAGCATAATATTAAAATCCAACAAGATCAAAAAGCACTCACAGTGATTGTAGACAGCAATGATATGAATGAGAAAAGATTTTCAGCGTATTTCGGAACAGACAGGGGATGAAATCAGGATCATGAAAATGATGGAAACGATCAGAACAATGAGAAACAGCGTGAAACTATTTTTGTTAGTAATTGTACTGTTGATCGGGCTTCTGATACCTCAGAAGAAAACATTTCCGAACTATGATACAATCTGCTATCAGGCAATGCTCTATCAGATTGTTTACTATGATCAACCATCTGTGCAGGATCACTATCTTGGCAGGCTGACAGGAAAGGAAATCTGGGTTCTTGGTATGAAAATTCATGATTCTGTTGTATTTACCCCAAATCATTCTGACAGTATTCTGTCACAGGCAGAATAATATAAAATTAAAATTTAAGAGAAAGAGGTTTTTAACATGACTGTTTTTGAAGAACTCGAACGCCGGGGACTCCTTGCACAGCTCACGGACAAGGAAGAAATTGAAGAATTGATCAATGCCGGCAAGGCAACATTCTATATCGGATTTGATCCGACAGCGGATTCTCTCCATGTTGGACATTTCATGGCACTGTGCCTGATGAAACGTCTCCAGATGGCTGGCAATAAGCCGATTGTCCTGCTCGGCGGCGGAACTGGTATGATCGGCGATCCGTCCGGCAAGTCTGATATGCGTAAAATGATGACAAAAGAGACGATTCAGCATAATGTAGATTGCTTTTTAAAGCAAATGAGTCGTTTCATTGATTTTTCCGATGGCAAGGCAATTGCTGTCAACAATGCGGACTGGCTTCTGGATCTGAATTATGTAGA
>CAMWOX010000113.1 GCA_947175975.1 uncultured Ruminococcus sp. | reverse complement strand
TACCATTTTCATAGAAAATTTGCAATTTACAAATGTCTTAGTTCCGTAGGATGCAGAAATAGTTTGATTGAATGACGTTCTTTTGTGTTCACAATCCACAAAAGATAAGTTTTCTATCTGGACATTTTCTCTCTGTGTAATATTGATAAAATTAGCCGCATAGACCGTAATGCCTTTGATGCTTCTTGGTTCATCCGCATAAATTTGTTTACAGGCAATTTCCAGAGAGTCCGTCAATTCGCCTGTATAAGTAGGGTCGGCTGCTGCATCGATGTCAGCAATGACTTTCACATAGCTATCAGTTTTTTTAATACATTCTATAAAATCTGTTAAATTACTGACACAATAAGGATTGTCCTCTGTTCCTGTTCCGGTGTATGCCATAAAATCACTCCCTTATATAATGACATATAGCGTATTTTCATCTACTTCTTCTAGAGCGTCATACGCTTCCTGCGTAAGTTTCACAATCGGAACAAACTGATTCTGTAAAATAGCCAATTCTGTGGAAATTTTTTGCAAAGCAGTCTGTGTATCAGACTGTATTTTTTTCGTCATGAATATATTCCAGCCAGCTTTGCTGTTGTCGTATTTTCCGACAGCGGCATCAGCGGAAAACTCTAGAATTAATGCCGTTTCTTTGGCATTTACAATGCCATCACCATTCGCATCAGGGTAATCACTTTCAGGCAGTCCTTTTTCTTCTGCAAATTTTGCCCATCCTGTGGCATCATTGGTATATTTTCCACTACCAACATCAGAAACAAAATTCTGAATCAAATTGGCATCTAATACATTCAGGGTATCATTTCCATCAATATTAGGGAATGTGTATGGATAGATTAGTTTTTCCGCCGTTTCCAATCGTTCACGTATATCTGGAATGAAACTGTCTTTAATGCCATTAAACCAGATCCAGAATGCAGCATCATACTGGGCAAACAGATTGGTTGTGTCAATCTGGTCAATCAAACATTTGATCCAGCCACAGACATCGGTATTTCCACGTTCGTCAGCAATATCTGCCTGTGTGATTTCCGTATGTCCAGCCCAAACATAGATATAGGCAAGTGACAGCTCCCAGATGGTTTCATCACGCTGGAGAGCCGGAGCAAATGCGGTTTCTCCGGGCGTTCCCTTTTTGACAGCAATTTCAATTGTTCTAGTGTTTTTATCCAAACGCAAAACAATCCTGTCCGCACGATTCAGGACCATATCAGGCTCATCCAGTGTCAGATAGAAATCTGCATCGTTATGAATCCATTTGCAGTTGATGAATCCCCAGCCGGGAGAAATCTTGACGGTCATGCAAGATGTTGCTGTTACCTGCATTTCATTAGCTGGAGTGGCAAACACGCCATTAGAAATTAATTTCAGGAAAAAATTAGAAATATCATCTGCACTATACTTTCTGTCGCCGTCAATGCTATCGAAAAATCCGCATGTGACCATTAATCCAACCTCCAGTCTGAGAATGTAGGTGTAAGCTTATAGCCTGTTTCATCTTCAACTTCTGTGATTTCCGTTACAATGACTGTACCGGAAATACCATATTGATTCACAATAGAAACTGTGTCACCAAGACCATAATCTTTGCCAAATTGATACATACCTGTGTCCAGAATCTCACCACTAAATTCTATTGTTGGCTTGCATTGCTCCAAGTCCTCTTGTGCTTGCTGGTACATAATATCCCTGTATTGCTCGGGAGTCAGTTCACCATCATCGGTATTCGAGGAAATATTTCTTGCATCAATCCATTTTTCATGCAGGAAAAGTCCTTTGGCATGTTCCCTGTCCTGAAACATGGTGTAGACTTTTCTGTCGCTGCCCTCACCCTCTCCGGCAATCGTAGCGCAATTATAGTAGGTGGATCTGTCATAGATATAACTTGTGTTGCCAATGTTTTCAAATTCCGGAGAAAAAATCACTCGCTGATTTTCAGACTGGTGCAGACTTCTGTCAACGCCCTTGTAAAGATCAAAAATAAATTTTTCACCTGTAAACGACACTTTGAAACCATATTGATAAGCGATACAAATATTGGAGACAGTTTCTAGTAAATTTTTACCTGTCACTTGTTTGTCTATTTTTTCAGGATAATTATGTTCTTTTGCCAATTCCAGTAATCTGATTACCCTAGGATTACTGTTTGCCATGGTAATCAGATTCCTGCCTACAAGATAACGGATGCATCCCTCCGCTGTTCCACTATAAGTAGTGTAGCCACGAATCACTCTCCGACCGAGAATGCTTTCCGCAGAACGTCCCGAAATAATCAAGTAATCTCCATTTTCAGTATCTGTTGTCAATTCCGTTTTTTCTGGAATCATTGCAATTTCTGGTATATCATGCCTTGTGATCAGCAATTCTTCTTGCATGAATAGCAAAAGTAATTCTTTGGTTGCACGGATATAAATTTCAAATTCTCCTGCTGTTTGGAATCTCCGCACCCAGATCACGGATGTTGCGTCATCAATCACAGCTGCTTTCTTGTATTTTTCACCATCAAATTCCCAGACGTATAAAATCATGTTAAACGCCCCCAAATAGTTCGGTTGTTGCGAATAAAATTCTTATAAAATCCTGATTGCTTGCAGTAAACGTAAAGTTATTGATACCAATAGCGAGCCGAAACCAGGAAGAATCAGGCTGCATGTAATTCAGCAGATTGATTTCCTCATCATCTCTCATCAGGATCATTTTCTTTTGTCCTGCCAACGTATTGATTATGATCTGATCACCTGCCTGAAACGAATAGTCAAACCCGACAAATTGCGGCGTTGCTGTATGATAGATTCTCAGATCCTGTACTTCGCCTGAAATGGCAACTGTCAGAATCAGTCCGCATTCTGTGTCACCATTGTTCAAAATGCTACATAATGGCATATTTCGTATCTCTGAGAACGGAATCGGTTCACCGACCTGGATGGAAAACGGAAACTCAAACATCCGGACTATTTTAGACAGCTCCGTATATAACGTTTTTAAGCTTTCAAAATATGGTTGCGGACAAATAATAGAAATCTGTATTTGTTCCTGTTCCAGGAACAAATCGCCGTCTAAAACTTCTACATAGCCCTTTATTTTGACATTTCTGTTATAGTTCTTGAAATATACAGTACAAGCCGTTTTTAGTGGGAAAATCTTGTATAGCCGTTGCCTGTTGGATTCAATATCACCCCGGAGAACCAGATCAATGACAATATTTCGCATGCCTAATTTAGAAGAATTATAATATTCGCCATCAGATACACCAGAAGAAGTATTTACCGTTGTATCAGGACGTGTTAAACCGCTAACACCAATAACAGCATAATCTTGCTCATTGTTTGTTAATTCAAATATTTCGCCTCTTGTGTTCTCAATTTTCAGTGTAAACATGCTTAATTGCCCCTCTTGATAGCACGGATTAGGTTTTTAGTCTGGCGATAGATTTCAGAACGGCTTAATGCTTTAGGGCTTGTGTTATGCTGTGTAAAACTATAATTGTTGTTAACAACATTTGTACCTGTATTTCCATAAGCATTGGCTGAAAGAACAAGATTTTTTTGCATTTCTTCGGTTAGTAATTTGGAAAGCATTTGCAATCCTGCCTTGTTGCGTTCTAGCGGAATAATAGCTTCTGCTCCAGCTTCACCAATTTTAGCGATAGTAGGCTTGTTGACAATACCACCCTTTGCCAGCATTGGGATTTCTGGCACTGAAAATCTTGAAACTAAATTTTCAAACGGTCTGAATCCGCCAATATCTATCGTTGAAATTCTATCAAGTGTATCATTAATAGCATTGAACGGAACTGCAATAATTGTATTAATTCCACGAATTAAGCCATTTACGACATTTTTAAATGCGGAAAGAATCCCCTCTTTGATACCAGCAAAGATTTCTCCACCAGCAGAAAAGACGTTCTTGACCTTTTGCCATGCAGTTGCAAATTTGTCCTCGAACCAATCAGCAATATGGGCAAAGGTTTTTTTAATGCCCTCCCATGCCTGAACAGCTCCATTTTTGACTCCATTCCACATATCAACAAAAAAGTTTTTAATAGGTGTAATTACAGAATTATTGAACCATGTCCCAGCTATCTTCCAGCCTGTCTTGATATTATCCCATGCTGTCAGCGCAAAGTTTTTAATACCTGTAAACAACATTTCAAAGAAATTCTGAATTGGAGTAATTACAAAATCATTGAACCAAGTTGTAATAATTTCCCATCTTGTTTTGATATTATCAACCGTTTTTAAAGCAAAGTCTTTGATACTTGTAAACAAAGATTCAAAAAGATTCTTAATTGGAGTAATGATATTAGTATTAAGCCATTCGCTAAATTTCTCCCAGATTGCTGAAATTAAAGCGGAACAGCCTTGTGCTAGTTCTCCAATGATTGCCCATGCTTCTGTAAAGAATGTAATGACAGGCTGGAAGAAATTTTTTATTTTCTCGCATACGGAATGGAAGAAATTTGAAATAGAATCCATGCCGATTTGAAAACTTTCTTGGAAGCTATCCCATAAATTTTTGAAAAAGTCAATAATGCTATTCCAACCAACTTTAAAGCTGTCCCACGCATCAGAGAAGAAACTTGCTATGGTTTCCCATCCAATTATAATAGAATCTATAAAACCCGAAAATACTGATTTTATGGATTCCCATAAACCAATCCAGAAATTGCGAAATTTATCACTTTTGTTCCATAGGACAACAAAAGCTGCTACAAGTCCTGCGATTGCCGCAATGACTAAGCCAATCGGATTTGATAACATTGTCGTATTAAGAAGTCCAAAAGCCTTTGTAATAGTGCTAATCCCTGTTGTAAAAGCTGTAATAATGGCTTTCTTGTTAATGATTAGCATAAATGTACCAACAGCAGTTGCTACGCCTGCGATTGTAGCGATAAGTTCTGCACTATGGTCTACAACCCAATTCACTGCATTCTCAATCACTGGAGAAACCACATCAATTTTTTCAAGAATCGTATTCATGACTTCGCCAACTTTTTCAGCAATTTTTCTAAGAGCCGGCTCGAATTTTTCATAAATCGCAATCTGAATCGCCTGTAATTTACTTTTTAGAATTGTCAGATCGCCGCCAAGATTATCAATCATGGTGTCAGCCATATCTTTTGCAGCACCATCAGAGTTGTATATAGCTTCCGTCAACTTGTTATAGTCTTTTTCTGATGCGTTGATAATAGCTAGCATTCCAGCAATATTTTGTTTTCCGAAAATAATGCCAGCATTTTTAATCTGTTCTGCTTGTGCCAATCCCTCTTCTGACTGTTCTAGTTCGGAAATAATATCATCATAGTCACGAATTTCTCCCTCGCTATTAACTAGTTCAACGTCGACAGCTTTCAAATTTTCACGCAAAATGTTCATGATTTCGCCCAAAGATTTCATGCTACCATTCTCATTAACAAAAGCACTTTTTCCAGTGCTTATTGTATCAATTGTTCCTTGTTGTGCTGTTGTTAAATCTTTTTGGGCTTCTTCCAAGTGTCGTTCAGCAGTTTCTAAGTCAATCAATGCTTTTTGTATTTGTGGAGAATCCTCGCCACATTGCGACATAACGCAATTTAGAGCCTGTTCACATTAAAATAGCATCGAAAATCATAGCAAGATAAATCACG
>CAMWOX010000112.1 GCA_947175975.1 uncultured Ruminococcus sp. | reverse complement strand
GCATAAGCATTACTCCATTCTGAGAATTGAATTGTGTACAAATTTTATTCTAATTATTATTTTAGCATAAATATTCTAAAAAAGCAATCACATTTTTGACAAAATTTTAAGTATTTTTTTAATAATTTATTAGGAAATTTCACAAACAAATTCTGACGCTACTTCTGTTACTGTCTGTTTTACAAGAACGTCCCCAGCCATATAATAGAAATCCTCTGTGGTTGTTTCTGATGGCTCTTGCAGATCCGGTTCAACTTCTTCTTCAATCATAGGTTCTGTTATCATAACCAGAGTTGTAGTGGTGGTTTCTATCTCTATCTCTGAGGGATTTTCAATGGGTTCTGTCGTTTCGTTTGCAGGATCAGTATTTGTTGCCCATATATTACTAGTACTTTCACAGACTCCAGTAGTCCATAGTGATTCTATTGGTGGATCAGTAGGATCTGGCTCTCCTGTTCCATTACCGGATGGATCATCATTCGGATCTGACTCTTTCGTAGCTACTCCTGTCTCTGGCTCGGAAGGATCAGTTAGTGTGAACGCAGTTTCTTCCGATGTCTGTGGCAATGCTGTTTGTGTTGCATAGCTGTTTGTCTGTGTGACAGGTTTTGTTTCCGGATTAGATGCTTGTTCCGTAGTGGGTTTAACAGGTTCTTCCTGTTTCAGAGTTGTTGCCGAACTTTGTACAGATTCCTGTGGTGCGATTGTTACAGTCATTTCTGTTTCAGAAGATTCGTTTATTTCGGATGTATGATCCTGGTCTGTTTCAGAGAACACACTGCTTTCCGTATTAGTATGTATTGTTATATCTGGATTTGAAGTTGTCTTTGCAGTTGTATCTGTAGTTGTATAATTTAGTTCCGTTGGGTCAGACAGGGAACTGCTCGAATTTGATCCGTTCATTGTATCAGTAATGCCGTTCTTTGGTACTGTTGTAGTAGTGGTTTCTATTTCAGGAGGAACAGATTCAGGTTTTTCCAGTTTCATATACATAGATGCACCAATGATGCACACAACACAGATGGCAGATGCAGAAACCATATTCTGGATTCTTTTTATTTTGCGGCGATGTTCATTTGTTGCTTCTATGACATTTTGGAATACTTCATCATATGTTTTCAATGGAAAATCCCTCCTTCTCTAAAATCTTCCGTAGTTGCTGACGTGCCTGGTAACTGACAGCAGTTATCTGTTTTTCAGAACATCTCATGACTTTGGCACATTCTTTTGTATTCAGTTGTTCAAAATACCGGAGATATAATATATCCCGGTATTCTGTTTTTAATTTTTGCATGGCACGATGGAGCTGGATTCTTGACTCGTTCAGTTCCATGCGGGATGTCACTTCCTGCATGTCATCTTCGATTGTTTCTGACAGTTCCTGTGTCATGGGAATATTCCGTTTTTGTTTCTTCAGATAATTAATTGCCAGATTACGGCATATTTTAAACAGATAAGCTTTGAGCTGATTCTCATGTCCCAACCGTGGACGTTTGATTGATAATTTCACCAGTGCTTCCTGTGCAATGTCCTCTGCATCCGATAAATTATGCAGATAACTATTTGTGAACAGCAGCATACTGTCCCAGTACAGCTCAATAATCACTTTAAATTCTGATTGTTCACCTTTCAGAAAACGGAGATAGCTTTCGATACCTTTCTCCATTGAAAGCCTCCTTGCAATATGTCTCCTACTGATATAACAATAGAGCATCAAAAATATTGGGTCAAAATTTTTGTTTTATGAAAAATTTATATTTTTTTCAATAAACTATAAGAAATCCTCAGCAGTTTTCACGAACTGAGGAGAATTTTCTTATGCATGAAATGCTTTTGGATGCACTTCACATTGTTCTGGTATGACAGGATATTCCAGATTGGTACATCCTGCAAATGCGTACTTGTCAATATATTTTAAATCATCCGGCAGAACTATTTTTTTCAGACTGAAACACTCATTAAATGCCATTTCACCGATTCTGGAAACCTGTGCAGGGATTTCAATTTCTTCAAGAGCTGTACAGCCACTTGCAAAAAAATCCGGAATTTCAGTCAGATTGGCAGGGAGCTTGACAGATTTTAATTTTTTGCAGCTAATCATTGTACCCAAGCCCAGACTTGTGATAGAATCTGGGAATATAATTTCTTCCAGAGATTTGCACCAGGCAAAAGCGTGTTCATCAATTCTGGTGAGATTTTCAGGCAGAATAAATTTAGTCGCAAATTCCTGGACGTTAAAAACTGCCCATTCCAGTTCCCGGACAGTATCCGGAATTTTGACTTCCCCCGCAAGCGGCAGATTATGCAGTCCGGCAAGATACACAACAGGAAGATTTTCGATATATGCCGGGATTTCAGCAGGATTGCTCTTTTTCTTTAACCCCTTGATAAATACTTCATTATTTTCAATGACATACTGAAAACCATCCGGCGTAATACTGAAATTTTTCCGGAATTTATAGAAATGCAGATGATTTCTAAATTTTTTTAAATTGACCATAGTCTATCAAATCCCCCTGTTATCAATTACAGATTTCTGAGAAGTCAGCTAAATGCTTCCGGATGCACTTCACATCCTTCAGGAATTGCTGGTTTTTCGAGTTCCGGACAGCTGGAAAAAGCAATTTTACCGATATATTTTAAATTTTTTGGTAATTTTACATGTTTCAGATGTTCGCAGTCATAGAATGCACAATCATTAATTTTTACAACATGTTCGGGAATCACAATTTCTTCCAGAGATGGACAGCCACCCAGGAAACATTCCGGGATTTCTTTCAGATTTTCCGGCAGATGCACACGCTGGAGCTGGTCACAGTCTGACGCTATGCCAAGAGAGAGTTTTTCCAGAGAATCCGGAAAAATAATTTCTTCTACATCGTCACAGAAACAGAATACATGCTCGCCGATGGATTTCACACTGTCCGGGATGATAACTTTTGTAATATGATTCTGAAATTCAAAGCACATGTCGCAGATTTCCCGGACAGTTTCTGGAATCCGGAGTTCTCCGGTAAATGGCACTTCCTGCAAACCGGCAAGCGATACCACCGGACAATCGTCAATATATGCCGGGATTTCTATACCAGGATTTTTGTTAGAATTTTTGGAAAAATTGATTCCGGCATAGCCCGTGATATAGATTTCACAGTCCTGCTTATAGTATTTGAATTTTTCAGATGATTTCTTATAGATGCCCAGCTCTGCCAGAATTTTTTCTTTTAATTTTTCAAAATCCATGAAAAATTACCTCACCTGTAATGGTCTGTGGAAATGCACAGGCATTCCGTTTTTCATATAAATATCCACTTCGCCCTGGATTAATGGCAGAAAATAGCCGATCGCAGCATCTGTAACCTGATTCTTTTCCGGAGAAATCCATTCTTTCGGGAATTTCTTTTCCAGATTGGCAACATTGGATGCGTCCGTCATTTCAATTGTCACTGCATAGGGCATACTGCTGATTCTCCGGAAATACATCATTTTGCCTGTTTCTCCGTCAAGTGCCGTACGCAGTGCATGTCTGCCGATCCGTTCCGCTTCGTCAATATCCGTTTTGGAACAGATATGAGAAGAACATCTCTGCATGACGTTTAATTCAATCGACCGGACTTTACAGCCGATTTTGTCAGCAATCAGACGCTCCAGAAATTTTCCGACACCGGACAAATATTTATGTCCGAAATTATCCACTGCACCGGACTGAAATTCTGCAATACCGGAATCTTCTGCATTCAAAGAAATTCCCTCAGAGACAGCCACAACAACCGCCTTGTGTTTTGCCATTTCTTTTCGGACATCTTCCATGAAACGATCGGCTGAAAAATCTGTCTCTGGCAGATAAATCAGATGGGGTGCTTCTTCGCCATTTGCTCGGAGCATACAAGTAGATGCCGTCAGCCAGCCGCTGTGTCTGCCCATAATTTCGATAATTGTAACAGATGGCAGACTGTAAACACTACTGTCACGAATGATTTCCTGTACAGTCGTTGCAACATATTTTGCCGCAGAACCGAATCCCGGTGTGTGATCCGTGACAGGCAGATCATTATCAATTGTTTTCGGTACACCGATCACTTTAATATCTGATCCGACTGCTTTCAGATAACCGGAAAGTTTCACAACTGTGTCCATAGAGTCATTGCCGCCGATATAAATAAAAATATGGATTCTATGTGTCTGGAGCGTTTGCAGAATTTTTTCATAAATTTCCGGATTTTCTTCATAATCCGGCAATTTATAACGACAGGATCCCAATATCGTGGATGGTGTCTGTCGGAGCAGTTCCATATCTTCGTTTGTACGGATCACGCTTTTGAGATTTAGAAGTTTGTCATAGATCATGCCTTCAATGCCATTGATTGATCCGAAAATCGCATCAATTTTCTCAGTCAATAATCCTTGCTTAAAAACACCTACAAGACTAGCATTGATCGCACAGGTAGGACCGCCGGATTGTGCAACTGCAATATTCATAAAAAATCCTCCTCTTGGTTTCTGCTACTGGATATGATTTGTTTTTCCTGACTGACAGAAGTAATTTTATTATAACAGATTTCGTCAAAAATTGCAAGTAGTTGATGAAGATTTCTCAAAAAAATCAGCCGGGAAACATCCGGCTGAAAACACTGTATTCACTTTTTTAATATCTGGCTTATTGGCTCGGATAGTCTTTTGGTAAAGAATTTCACAACCAGTCCCGTCAGGATTGCCGCAAGAACTGTACCTTCTCTTGTGCCGACAATCCGGAAATCAAAGAACAGCAGGGACAATAGCAATGCCAGAATCACACAGGAAATGTCAAATCCGATTTTGATATTGCTAAACTCTTTATGAAATGTATCTGAAATCGCTTTGACAAAGGCTTCTCCGGAATTTAGAATCACGTCTGCAATGACAGACAATGCAATCCCGAATCCCATAATTAAAATCCCAGTCAGGACAAGCAGGAGCTGTACCAGATAGGAATTTACCGGAATTGGACTGACAATCCACATGCCCAGATCTGTAAACCACCCGAATACAAATGACAGAGGCACTTGCAATAACTGGATCAACTGGAATTTCTTTCTCAGCAGGATAATCTGTCCTAGAATCAGCATACAATTCCAGATAATCAGCCATGTTCCTAAAGAAAATGCTGTAAACTGGAAGCTCAGGACATTTGCAACGGATGAAATCGGCGAGACACCTAATTCCGCATGTTTGGAGAATGCAACACCCAGAGCTGAAAAAAACAGGCTGATGATAAATAATAGATAACGTTGAAAAAGCTCTTTTTTTGGCATAAAGCAACCACTCCTTTTATTAAAACTAATTTCTTGACTTTTTTCGTCATGCAGAGTATAATAATAAAAAATAATCCTGAAAGGATCTGGTTTTTATCTCTCTGCACAACAAAAAACAGGATATGACACCATTTGTGATGTCTGAAAAACCTGTGAAACAAAATATATTTTTTATGCCAATTCTATGGGTGGCATCTTATTACATGACTCTTAAATCCGGTTTGACACATGTTGAGAAAATCAATCTGGAAAATTGCAAACCGCCTTATCTCGTACTGGCAACACACCAGGGATTTTCTGATTATTTCATTGCACCGAGGGCATTGTTTCCTCACAGAGCAAATTACGTTTCTGATGTAG
>CAMWOX010000111.1 GCA_947175975.1 uncultured Ruminococcus sp. | reverse complement strand
TTCTTTGCTAAGAATGTCCAAAGCTTTGACGAGTGTCAAACCGGAAGTCAGCATAGCAGCAAGCTGTCTACAGTTAAACGCCAGATCTTTGGTGCTGAATTTCTTAATCGTCTTTTTTTTGCCGATTTCTTTTTCCTCGTACTTGGTAACTGTCAGCCCTTTTTCTTTGGCTTTTGTCGCAAATTCCCTTGCGTCCTCAGCGTTGATAGTTCCTTTGACCTGCTTACCCGCAGCAGTGGTTGCAACGTAGGAAAAACTTTTCATTCGACCACCTCCAATAAATTTTGGTTTGTATTTGCAAGAATATTTCAGCATAATACTCCAGTATTCTAATTATAACATTGAAAGACAAAAAATGCAACTGTATTTTTTCATAAATAGAGAAAATTTTTTTAGAAATTTTCACTAAACGAACACATTTGATATACTAAAAGTAATATTTTCAAAAGAAATATTGTCTAAATGCAAATTTTTTATTACTTAAATCAAAATATTTAATTATAAAATTTTCCTAAGAAGATTTCTGTTTTGTATAGTTTACACAGAATCTATTTTATTTTGATGAAAGAATAATTTAATTTTCAGATTTTGTTTAAAATTTGTTTGTAAATTATGAATCATGTTCTGGATCTGTTTCTTTTTCCTCTGTGTACACACACAGAACGGTGCTTGCCATCTGATTGATAATCCGCATAATTTCTTTGAGATCCTCCGGCTTGCTGTGTACTGTATTTTTATACTGGACATAGGCATGATAACCCCCATAAATCAGATATGTCAGAATTACATTGATTTCAAGCGTATTCCAGTCCGGTCTTCTATGAAAAATATACTGTTTCAGACTCTGTTCCAACTTGATTGCCAGCATTCCGGCACGGCTGCCGGAAAATAAAATCTCCATCAGGCTCTCATTTGCCAGCAGCAGACAGTACAATTCTTCACTAAACCGATTGACATCTGTCAGAATCATAGCAGGTTCTGTCAGACCATTCAGAATATCCTCAATCACTTTCTGTTCAAGCATTTCAGATAATTCATAAATATCATGGTAATGCAGATAAAACGTTGCCTTGTGGATCACTGCTTCATCGGCGAGTTCTTTGACCGTAATTTTTTCAATCGGCTTCTGACTCCTCAATTTGAGAAATGCATTGATAATATTTCTGTTTGTACGCTGTTGACGCAGATCCATATTTATTCTTCCTCTCTCTAAAAACTAGATATTTTTCTGAAACAATCGCTTATCCGACACTTGTAAAAAAATGCAGATTGTCCATTCTGGAAAACCGTGCTATAATTTTATTATAGCAGATCTTAGAAATTTCTGCAAGTGTTTTTTTGACTGGAAAGGAGAATTTTCTATCATGGATATTTATGGATTTTACACAGGACAAATATTTGATGCCTGGCGTTATCTCGGCGCACATAAGACAGAACAGGGATATGTCTTCCGGGTCTATGCACCACACGCAAAGAGAATTACATTGATCGGAGAATTTAATGACTGGCAGGACTGGGAACTGCACCAGAGCTACAATGAGCAGTTCTGGGAAGTGACCGTGCCGCAGGCAAAAACCGGACAGAGATATTTATATAAGATCTGGCATCCGGACGGCAGCTACACAGAACACTGTGATCCCTACGGCTTCGGAATGGATCTGCGCCCGGCATTCTGTTCAATTATCCGGGATCTGTCAGAATACAAATTTCATGACGCTTCCTGGATGCGCAGACGGACGACCCGCAAGGACAAGCCTTTGCATATTTATGAAGTACATCTTGGATCATGGAAACAGAAAGACAGCAGTTCTATTGATACTACTGATTCTGTTGATCCCGTGGAATTAAATTATAATTATGAAGAAATCGCAGATTTATTAATTCCCTATCTGAAAGAAATGGGTTACAACTATGTTGAACTCATGCCGATTGCAGAATATCCCTGTGATGAATCCTGGGGCTATCAGAGTACCGGATTCTATGCACCGACTTCCCGTTATGGTACAGCAGATCAGCTAAAAGCATTCATTGATAAATGCCACAAAAATCAAATCGGTGTCCTGTTGGACTTCGTTCCGGTACATTTTGCAATTGACAGCTACGGACTCGGCAGATTTGATGGCGCACCGCTTTATGAATATCCCAACGATGCCGCAGGCATCAGCGAATGGGGCAGTTATAATTTCATTCATTCCCGTGGGGAAATCATGAGTTTTCTGCAATCCAATGCCTGTTACTGGCTGGAAGAATTTCATTTTGACGGCTTGCGTATGGATGCCATCAGCCGCATGATTTACTGGTACGGCAGACCAGAATGCGGTGTGAATAATAAAACCCTCGAATTTGTGAAAAACATGAACGCTGGACTCAAACAGCGTTTCCCCTCCTGCATTCTCTGTGCCGAAGACTCTACCAATTTTCCAAAAGTGACTGCACCAGTTGCATATGGCGGTCTTGGCTTTGATTATAAATGGGATATGGGTTATATGAATGATACACTCAATTTTTTCCAGACAGATCCTCTCTATCGCTATCATGAATCTCAGAAGCTGACATTTTCCATGATGTATTATCACTCAGAATGCTATATCCTCCCGTTCTCCCATGATGAGAATGTCCATGGCAAGGCAACCATTTTGCAAAAAATGCACGGAGAATATGAACATAAATTCCCACAGGCAAGAACATTCTACTTATATAATACAGTCCATCCCGGAAAGATGTTAGATTTCATGGGCAGTGAATTTGGACAGTTCCGGGAATGGGATGAAAAACGGCAGCAGGACTGGAATATGCTGGAATATCCCATTCATAACACATTTCATAAATTTATCAAAGAACTGAATCACTTATATCTGACCCATTCTGCATTATTCGAACGAGACTACACAGACGGCGGTTTTAACTGGCGTGACAGCAACCAGAATTACCCCTGTGTCTATGCAATCCAGCGATATTCTTCTGAAGAATCTATTCTTGCAGTATTCAACTTTGCAGGCATACCACAGGAAGATTATACGATTTACTGCGATGCCAAGCGTCTTACAGTACTTCTTGACACAAACGCAGATCACTATGGCGGTTCAGCTCCTGATACAGTCGGAACGATTCTTGAACCGGATGAAAATCATAAATTTACATTCTCCCTCCCTGCTTTTTCCGGCATCTGTTTTCAAGTCGAATGAAATTTTTAGCTATAATCCACAAAAAATGAGAAACACACAAGATTTTTCGAAAAAATACTTGCAATATGCTTCAAAATCATATATACTAGATAATAGACAAGCATCAGAAATGATAAATTTTTCAAATTTTCTGAAATACGAGTCAATAAGAAAGGGTGTTCTCTATGGGAAAAATTTTAGTAACTGGCGGAGCTGGATTCATTGGCAGTCATACTTGTGTAGAATTTCTGGAAAGCGGCTATCCTGTAATTGTATTAGATAATCTCAGCAACTCCAAGCAGGAAAGCATCCGCAGAATCGAAGAAATCACGAAAAAGCCGATTGATTTCTATCTCGCTGATATGCGTGATGAAAATGCTGTCCGGAAAATTTTCACGGAGCAGGAAATTGATTCTGTTGTTCACTTTGCAGGTCTCAAGGCAGTCGGCGAATCTGTTGAAAAGCCTCTGGAATACTACGAGAATAATATCAATGGTACTTTTGTACTGCTGAAAATCATGCGGGAATTTGGCTGTAAAAAGTTTGTATTCTCCTCTTCCGCAACCGTCTATGGTATGAACAATCCTGTGCCTTATGTGGAAGATATGCCCACTTCGGCAACTAATCCCTATGGCTATACAAAAGTCATGATTGAACAGATCCTGCGTGATTTCTGTGCAGCAGATCCGGATTTCCGTGCCGTGGCACTGCGTTATTTCAATCCGATCGGCGCACACAAAAGCGGACTGATCGGCGAAGATCCCAACGGCATTCCCAATAATCTGCTTCCCTATATCGGACAAGTTGCTGTCGGCAAGCTTGAAAAAATCTCAGTTTTTGGTGATGATTATCCCACACCGGATGGCACAGGTGTAAGAGATTATATCCATGTTGTGGATCTTGCGAAAGGACATGTCTGTGCCTTAGAATATGCAGATCAGCATAAAGGCTTTACACCAATCAATCTCGGAACTGGTCACGGTGTCAGTGTGCTTGAAATGATCCATGCTTATGAAAAAGCCTGCGGTCACGCACTGCCTTACCAGATCACATCCCGCCGTGCCGGTGATATTGCCTCTTCTTATGCAGATGCTTCTCTTGCAAAACAGCTTCTGAACTGGGAAGCACATGAAACGCTCGAAACCATGTGTGCAGACAGCTGGAACTTCATGCAGAAAAATCCGAACGGACTTTAATTCTATGGCAACAACGGTTTTACTATTCGTCCTCGCCGGGATGGGACTGATTCTTCTTGTCATGATGGTGCTTTTTGGAAATAGCAGCTTATTGATCAGTCAGAATCTTAATGAAAAAGCCTCAGATCCTGATGCTGAGGGCGAAGAAGCACATGCAGGAACTAAAAAGCATTCTGCACCTGACACACAAACAGAAACAGCTTTTGTGATCCGGAAATCCGATGAACGCCAGCGGTTGCTGGATGAATTTCATCATTCTTCTATTCAGAATGAAAAATATGCCCTGATCTTTCGACGGGAAGACGGCTCAGAATTTCAGCTTTCCTGCTCCAAAGCCGCACACAGCAAAATGCCTTATCGTGTCACAGGCACGATCACATTCCGGAATCAGAAATTTCTCAAATTTGAATCTGAAAAAGAAACTGTTTCTGACGAATACAGCATTATTGCATCCTGAAACTCCGGATGCTGCCACATACAAGAGGACTGAATTTCAGTCCTCTTGTTGCATTGGCTTACAGAAATACAGAAAATTTGTGTTTTCCTCTTGCATGTTTTCTGAAAAAGTGCTATACTAGTAGATAACACAGCTCCGTCTGTAAATTAATTTTAAAATTCAAGCGAAAGAAGTGTTTAGAACATGACAAAAATTACTATTTTTTCCGGATTCCTGGGTGCAGGCAAGACAACGCTGATCAAAAAGCTGATCGCTGAGGCTTACCGGAATGAAAAACTTGTCCTGATTGAAAATGAATTTGGACAGATCGGCATTGACGGCGGATTCCTCCAGGATGCCGGTGTGGAAATCACGGAAATGAACTCCGGCTGTATCTGCTGTTCCCTGGTAGGAGATTTCGGAACAGCATTGCAGCAGGTTCTCGATCAGTATCACCCGGATAGAATCCTGATTGAGCCGTCCGGTGTAGGCAAACTCAGCGATGTGATCAAAGCCGTTCAAAATCTGGAAATGCATGATGTAGAACTGGATGGCTTCACAACTGTTGTAGATGCTAAGAAATGTAAGATGTATCAGAAAAATTTCGGCGAATTTTTCGACAATCAGATTACCTATGCAAGCTGTTTGATTCTCAGCCATACACAGGGACTGAGTCAGGAAAAACTGGATGACTGCGTAAAGCGTCTCCGTGACAAGAATCCGGCAGCACCGATTGTTACAACGGATTGGGAAGAACTCACAGGCACACAGCTCATGGAAGCAATGACACAAAAAAATACACTGGATGATGAATTGAAATCTCTGCTGGAAGAACAGCACCATCATCACCACCATGAGCATGAACCTGTCTCTGAGACACAACTGACGCTGCCTACCAACAATAGAGTG
>CAMWOX010000110.1 GCA_947175975.1 uncultured Ruminococcus sp. | reverse complement strand
ATTCCGTTCCCAGATCATCCAATACGAGCAGGTCTGTACATAATAATAATTCCAGTGTATTAGTTTCTGAATTACTGTTCCGGAAATGTTCATTTTCTACTTTGGTGAGTAAGTTTCCGACAGAGTCATAGATCACATGATAACCTTTTTTCAGGACTTCTGATACAATTGATAATGACAGATGCGTTTTTCCCGTCCCGACGTTACCATAGAATAGCATGCTTGGTGAATGCAGGCTGAAATTAAATGCGTATTTCTGGCATATGTCTAGAATTTTCTTCATATCAGAATAACATGTATGTCCCCTGTAATATTCCAGGGAAAACTCTTCAAATGTACAGAGCCTTATCTGTGACTGTTTGTGCATATCCGCAACAGCATAGGATGCGACTAGTTCTGTCAGACAGCTGCAATACTGTCCATTCTCTGCATAGCCAGTATCGTTGCAGTGGGAACAGGTATAATGTATATCAAGATAATCACCAGGATAGCCCTTTTCAATAAGTAACCGTGAACAGTACTGTTGTGCATCCAGATTCTTTTTCTGGATTACCTTAATATCTTCCCCATTCAGAATTTTAAAAATACTCTGTGAAAGCTGATGATTGATTTCTGAAATCTGTGGGATTTTTTTTGCGATCTCTTCACAGCGTCGTTCTTGTTCTGCCTGTGCGGAGACACGTCGGGCAGAAATTTCCTGTCTTGCTTTATGAAAAGCTGTCTGATTCATAATGATTTAATCCTCCTTGAAACGGTTGACCAGGCGAAGATAGCCTTCTCGTTCTTCATCGGTTAGCTGATTGTTTTTGTTATTTTCTTTTTTTCTGGAGTTACCTTTTGACTTTTTTTCTTTCGTAAAATTTTCACGTGCCTCTTTTGCCTGCTCCAGATTTGTAATACCTTTTTCTTCCCAGTTTTGTAAAATTTTAGAAATATAATTGAAATTCTCATGACCATTTGCCTCTACCGACAGATCATGTGCATATTCCAGAAGTTCTTCCAGATAGCCTGTCTGCTGCCAGTGTTCGATTATTTTTTCCTGATTTTTTGTCGGCTCTGATTTTATTCCGAATAGCCGCCGGATATTGACAAAAGTCTCGTGTTCTTTTTTTGCTTGCTCCAGGTCTGTAATTCCTTTTTCTGTCCATCCTTTCAAAATTTTGTCAATGTATTTAAAATTTTTCTTACCGATTCCCTCCACTGTCAGATCATGTGCATATTGCAGAAGTTCTTCCGGATAGCCTGTCTGCTGCCAGCGTTCAATCAATTCTTTCTGACTTTTAGTAGGATTAGAATCCAACTCAAACAGCCGCCGGATGTAGGCAATATAGGTATGTAATTCTTTCAGACAAGCAACCTGCTTCCTGGCAAGATCTTCTGTGAGAATATCATTTTCCCACCAGTTGTAAGCAATCCTGTCAAGATCGCCTGTACTGATTTTCTGAACGGAGCTGCAATATTGCAGTAAAATCAGAATAATTTCATTTTTCATTCCAAGATATTCATGCATCCAAACAAGAGACCGTACTTGCATAGAATTGGGATCACGGTGAAAATAATTCTGGGAATCCCGGATCAGTCTTTCTAAATCTTGGGATGCATGGATCATATCTGCAATATCCTGTTGGGACATTCCGATCAGTTCTTCACTGGTATTGGCGGAAAGCCTGATTTTTTGATCAGGCTTTCTCACCGGAGCTGAAACAGGAACAGGCTGTTGAGGCATGTCTGTCATGGGAATTGAAAATGCAAAATGCGGTCTCTCAATATCTGGTTCTGGTTGAGAAGCATCTTGTAAAATGTTTGCCTGTGTCCAAAATTCCAGTGCCTCTTTGACAAGCTCTTCATCCAGTCGCAGATAACCTGCAATCTTGGCAGTACTGCAATTCTGCTCCGGGTTTCTTAATAAATATAATAATACTTTGAGATGATTTTCTTTTGCGAGTCGGATGAGATGATCCACTACGGCTGATGGTACAGCAAAGGCTTTAAAGCCAAAATTTATCCGATATTCCATAGAATATAATTACTCCTGAATTGTGGTATCTACAAAATCCTGTTCAGCGGATTTATAGCCGTTTCTGCCGAGTATTGTGGAAACGATACGCAGTACGGATTGAATGATGAAAATAATACCAATGATTTTCACTGTCTGATTCATGACTGTGATCGGTCGGGTAAGAAGATAGATTGACAGACCGGCACTGGCAATGCAGAGCAGAAAACCAATCCACCAATGGGGAACGCTTTGTCGGAATGTAAAATTACGATACATTCCGGATAATGAGCTGACCAAAATCCAACCACCGAACAGAACCGGGATCAGGAATTTCAATAGGGATGGAATAATTGCCAGTAAAATTCCTGCAATCAAAAATGTGCATCCATAACTGAGCATTTCCTGGGAGCGTTTCTTGGGAATAAAATACAATGCCAGAAGAATGAGACCCAGCAGTGTCATAATGCCGCCGAAAACTTTACAAGTGCTTGTTAAAATGTCCGGTTTTGCAGTGAGGACAATGCCGACAAGCAGTGTGATGAGAGAGAATAAATTCGTATACCAAAAACTTTTCCAGTTTAATTTCTTGAACATAAAAAACCTCCTGTTATAAATAATGCCTGAACCATTTGAGATAAAGCTTTCTCAGGAATTTTGCGTTTTCATACATGCCCAGTGCGAGTGCATCCGCTGTCTGACAGAGATAATGCAGTTCGCCGTTTGACAACGGGTGTGGACTGTAACGCAGTTTTGCACCGAGTTGGATGGAAATGGAAAGACTATACTTTGCGGAATGCATGTGATCACTGCATAATGTCTCTGATTCTTCAATTAATTCACCGATTGTGACAGAATGTACATGGACACCGCATTCTGCCATGAGTTTTGTCAGATAAGTATAGGCAGATTGCGAAGCGGCTTTCCGGTCTTCCTGTGTGAAGGCTTCTGTGCGTTTCCGCAGTGCGGCGAATCTTGCGATTCGCAGGATCAACAGAATCAGGCAGGAAACAGCAGCGGAAATCAGAATTGTCAGAATAGCGATCCATTTGTGAGATAATTTTTGGGGTGTTGACAGATCTTCTATTAAATCTGGTTCTGTATTTGTATCAGACAAATTGCTGGATTGTGCGGATTCTGATTCTTGTACAGGTATCGTTTCTGTTGCGACAGGTAATGCGATTGTATCTGTATCTGTCATGGTGACAGCAGGTGCTGTGAAATAAGAAAATGTAAATTCAAATGGAATCCAGCCGATGCCAGCGAGATAAATTTCTGTCCAGGCATGTGCATTGCTGTCCAGAATTTCCGCATGGAAAGTCACTTTGCCGTCCGTTTCTGTTTTTTCAAGGATTCCCGGCTGAGAACAGTCGATCATGTAGCCCTCACAGTACCGTGCTGGGATGCCTGCCATACGTGCCAGGACTGTTCCGGCTGTCGCATAATGTTCACAATAACCCTGTCTGTTTTCCAACAGGAAATATGCTGCATGATCCTGATTGGCAGGTGTTTTTCCCGGAGAGAGTGTATAAGACACAGTTTGACAGATTCTATTTCGGATTTCCTGCAATTTCTGGATGGTTTCTGCTGGTGTTGCCGTTGTGGCATTGAAATCCGTGAAAAGATCTGCATACACAGAGCGGAGTGCCTGCATTGCCTGTGTGTCAGGAATCGCAGTTTCCTGTTCATAAACAAAATCCGAATAACCCGCACCACAAAGAATGCCGGCTTCACGAATTTTGACATGAGATTTATCGTATTGGTAATCTTTTTTAATCCAAATTTTCTCATTTTCATGACCGACAGCTAGTTCTGAAAATATTTTATCATTTAAAGCCATTGTATGCGTAAGATAATTTTCCAGTAATGATTCTGTTGTAGCAGTACCGAGAAATTTCAGATCAGAAAACAATGTTTCGTAATCTGCACCACCTGTAATCAGATAGGTATCTGTTTCTGTTGTTATCATATCCTGGTGACAAGCGATCTTGTCATGTTTCTGGAATCCGTAGGGAACACATTTTTTCAGAACATCCGTTGCATTATAGAGGGAAATTTTCATATCCCATAATCCTGGAGCTGTATGATATAAAAATTCCTCGGGGTAATAATCTATTTGAGAAAAAGCATCAAAAATAGCAGAATTCTGATAACTTTCTTCCGTTAGAGCCTCCCAGTTTGTACCAGTATACACATGACCTGTTCTGTATTTGAGATACATACGGCTGTGGGGATTGTCTGAGAAAGAAATACTTGTGACAGGTGTATCCTGATAGATTCTTTCATCCAGTTTGCCAAGTTCGATCATTTCCTGATTCTCATCATAAGTCTGTGATACCTCCCCATAATTTTCTAAAATCATCTTATCGGATAATTGCAGAGAAGCAACATAATTCTGAAAATCGGATCTCCATGTTTTAATTTGCTCCGGTCGTTCATATCCTGTCATATGCAGAATCCATTTGGAAAACAGCAGTAATACTAACAGAATGCATAATATCGTAATGCCGACAGTTTCAGGAAGCATGAAACGCATGGAGGATACTGGAAAAAATGCATTCTTGCGGCGTAGGAATCCTGTCTTGCTGTTGTGTGTGATGCCGGAGCTGGCCATCTGCACTGCCATCATTGCGAACCAGAATGCGATCAGTGAGAAAGCAAAACCGTAGTTTGGAATAATTCCGAAAAACAAACCGATTTCAATAAATGGAAATGTGACAAGCAGGCTGAGAAAAAAATTGTGATAACGCAATACTGCAAAACACAATATCCAGATGATCGGAAAGATCAGAAAGCATAATACACAGGTAACACTTGCGATTTCTGAGTAAGCCGGATCAATCGAGAAATATTCCCAGTCCGTCATGTAGATTGTCTGACAGATTGCATTTGTCAGGTACATTAGACCATTGGAAATGCAGGCTTGGTGTCGGAAGAACAGACAACAGTAGAGCAAACATGCAAACAGAACAGGCAGAAAGCCACCATGCGACTTCATTGCACAGTAAGAGAAAAATGTAAATAATATCAGTATTGCAGCAAAAAGAACCGGCAGTGAATATGCCAGAGAAAACATACTCAGGAACGTAAAAATACTGCTGAACACGCCGACAAATGCAACAAGTAATAATAAGCCTTTTTTGCGGCTCTGATTGCTTTTCTGCAAAGCCATGGAAAGCGTGTTTTCAATCTGAATGCCGCTTTCCGTAGCAGAGACTTGTTGTTTCATAGTAAATAACCTCATTTATTCGTTTCCTTGATCAGATCACAATTTCGGAAATTTCCTGACTATGTTCTGTAAATGTTTCTGGATGTATTGTCTGTAATGTCACCCAGTCAGAACAGATTGCGGCAGGTTTTTCCGTCATGATCAGTAAATTTTTCTGATACGCTGAGATCTGTTGTTCCAACATCCGGATTGTTTCATCACTGTTATGATTCGTGACAAGTGTCACAGAAGAAAATTGCTTTCCGGTCAGAGCATCCTGCAAAACTTGCGGATTGCATGTCATATCATCCAGAGAATGATAAAAATCCTGAAATATCTGCCTCAGATTCTGTAATGTTTTCAGATCCCGGCGGATCAGCCGCTGTTGTCTGCCGTCATACCATGCCATAGTGCAGATCATTCCTGTTTGCTCAGAACGTTCTGCAAGTCCGGATGCAATAGAATAAATAAGCGTTAATACCGCCTGTGCCTGTTTCATCTGCTGAA
>CAMWOX010000109.1 GCA_947175975.1 uncultured Ruminococcus sp. | reverse complement strand
CCCTCAAATGCGTAGTCCCCGATACTTGTGACACCATCCGGGATTGTGATAGATTCCAAGGAAGAACAGTCCCAAAATACCCATCCGCTAATACTTGTGACATTATCCGGGATTGTGATAGATTTCAAGGAAGAACAGCCAGAAAATGCATATTGATCGATATTTGTGACACTGTCTGGGATTGTAATAGACTCCAAGGAAGAACAGTTCTGAAATAACCAATAATCGATATTTGTGATACTCTCTGGGATTGTGATAGATTTTAAGGAAGAACAACCCAAAAATGCACACGATTCGATACTTGTGACACTGTTCGGAATTGTAATGGATGCCAAGGAAGAACAATGCCGAAATGCATCATACTGAATACTTGTAACACTGTCCGGGATTGTGATAGATGTTAAGGAAGAACATCTATAAAATGCACTATTTCCAATCACTGTGACAGGCAAGCCTTCGATCGTTCCAGGGATGATGATTTCACCCTCTGTGGATTTATCACAGTGTGTGATTTCCACATGATCCTCATAGACTTCATATTCCAGACTATTCTCTAATGTTGTGGTAGCATTCATAGTGACGAGATTGTCAACATTCACCGCACCTGCAATGACATTCTCCAGAACTGATGCTGACGACAGCATGAATGCCATACAAACAATACCAGAAATAATTTTGCGTAAAGCAGATTTCATTTAAATTTCCCCCCATAATTTATAATTGACTGTTCTAGTATAGCATGATTCTGCCACTTTGTCAAGTAATAGCCCGGCATTTTCCGTGAACAGAAAAATGCCAGGCTTATCTGAAATTTTAAATGATTTTAAATCCTTTTGGATCAGGATTCCGCCTGAATCGGGAAATCTTCCGGTGTAAGCAGATGCACAAGCAATCTCAGAACATTCATGGAATCCGACAGCGTGATTTTGCTGTCCAGATCCAAATCAGCATTCACCATTCCCTGATCTTCAAGGCTATCTATGCCGACATAGACTCTGTTCATCAGAACGACATCCAAAATGCTGACTTCTCCGTCACAATCTGCATCACCATAAAGCAAACCAGTCGGAAGCACAGGCTCATTTGATTCTGTTGTGTCGGGTTCTGTCGTCTCGGGAGGTGTGACATCACCTTCAGATTTAAATAAATCTTCCGGCAATTCATCCAGTGTAATGCAGTATTCACTCTGATAGGTTCTCTTGAGTGTTTCCGGATCCTGATACTGTTCACCGGAAATAAACTCTGAACCCTGGTCATCATACCATGTGCAGAAATACAGCCACTTTGCCTGCTCAACCATCATGTTTTCAACGCTCGGGATCGAGTCATTCTCCGGCATGGAGACCATCTTCTTGTTATCCACATAATTCAGGAGCGACCAGAAAATCTTGCTTTCTGCATCCTCATTCGGACCACTCTGCTTGCCGTCATGGCGGTTATACTGCGTATTATATTTGTCAAAGCCAACAATATCCACCATATCATCGCCAGCATACCACAGTGCGGATTCATCCGACCAGGCATAAAGATTCTGCTCCCAGATCAGATTATGCAGACCGTATTCTTCCGTCAATGTTGTATATAACAGCTTCCAGAGATCTTTATAGACTTCACAGCCCTCTTTTGCCCACCAGAACCATGCACCGGAGCCGTCACCATTATTACCGGGATTGCCCTCTGCCTCGTGTAACGGTCTGAAAATAACTGGCACACCAGCATCCTGCAACTTCTTAAGTTCTACTGCTGCAAGGCGCATACACTCCTGATAGAAATAATACTCTTTTGTACCCTCTATCATAACATTGGCAGTGACAAAATCGGTTTTTTCACTGTAGGTGAATTTCTGCCAGTCATCAGAAATTTTCGTGAAATTGCCCTCTTCGTCCACTTCAAAATCCGCCATGGATGTAGGTACAGTGCAGTGCCAGCTGACAGTGACAATGCCGTTCTTTTCCTTTGTCCATGAAATCATACGATCAGCAACGCCGTCTTCCCAGCCGAAGCCCGGATTGTGCGTATTCAGGTCAAAGCCACGGATTGCCGGATATTTGCCTGTCAGCTCATACAGATAGTCACACTCCTGATTATAATTATTGTAAGTATAATTATGATTCTGCGTGCTGTAAACATAATCCTGCCCAGTGTCGGGATCTGTGCAATGCCAGGGGAATTTGTTACCACTGTCATCCGTGCCGTAGTCGCCTTCCACAATGGGATATGTCTTCGCACCATCCGTGCAGGTGTCTGTACTAGCATCATAACGGATATTCGTGGATACGTTATGACCGCCGCCATAGATTTCCTGCTGACCAGAAAGCACGTGCTCGCCGTAGACGGATTTCAGGTATTTCAACAGAGACCGGACTTCCGGTGTTGCTTTCGGGTCACATGGTTCATCCGTTCCGAGAACTTCCGGCAGGACTGCTTTTTCAACTGTGATTGTATCGTAAGCGGCATAGCCGTAAGTAGGTTTCAACACGATCTCGTTTATGCCCTCTTTCATACGGAACACACCAAAGCTGACTTCTTTCCAGCTGTCAATATAGGGCATATTGTAAGTATAATCAATACCGTTCACAGAGATTGTCTGCATTCTGCCTTCTTCACTGAGAATCTGGCAGGCACGGACTTTGACTTCATACATGCCTTCTTCTTCTACTTCAATCTGGAATGAAATCGGGCTTGCTGTCAGATACGCAAAGCCCTCGCCAGAATAATCCGGGAGCTGTGTCTCATAGATGGATGTCCAGAGTTCTGCTCCCTCGAATGTCTCGACTTCATAAGTACCGAGTGGGAGAGCTTTTGTGTCTGATTCTTTTGCAATTGCCGGAAGCAGACCTGTACCGGACATGCAAAGTGCAAGAGCCAGAATGGAACTGATCGTTTTTCTGATAGATTTACGCATAATTATCCTCCTTATAGAATTTTTCAAAATGACTGATAGTATTATTATAGCATATTTTGCATCCGACTTCCATGTGCATTTTGCACAAAATCAGAGTGCAATTCTCATGCAGATTCACGAAAAAGCACACAGTACAGATACTGTGTGCTTTTGCAATTTTCATATTTACTGGGCAGCATATGCTTTCAGGGAAACATCTTCTAACATACCAGAACCAACTTCAGCAGAATAGCTCAAAATCACTGCCGCATCCTTTGCGTTGATCTTGCCGTCACCATTCACGTCAGCCACCTGATTTTCTGATGCATTCATTCTGCCGGTATCACCAACCGCACTCAATGCAATTTCTTCCAGAAGCACAGCCGCATCAGCACTGTCTACTTTGTTATCAGAATTAACGTCGCCGTCTTCATTCGGACGAATCCAGAACGCACCATCTTTTTTCCAGTCAAATTTATGGGGGGTGCTGTCGTCTGTATGATCTTCACTTACCCAGGTCAGGAAATCGGTGATCGTGTTGTGATCGGCTCTGCTTTCAATGATATAGCAGGTGTCATAACTTGTGTCATTCATCAGCAGATATGTTACGCCATCACTTGTAACAGCCGTGAAATTATGGTAAGATCCTTTCACAACAGAACCCAGAATTTCCAGTTCGCCCTCACCGGACGTAAAGGACATATCATCAATGAGCGGATTGCCTGCGAATACCATTTCACCAGTACCACGGTAACGGATAATATCACCATATTTTAAATCATTGGTGATTTCTGCCATTTCAGGGCTGGACTTATCAATTTTGTAGAAATTGTAATCCATGCCACGTTTGTCATTTGCAGGTGCTTCTCCATCCCAGGCAACAAAGACAGCATCATCCGTCACATCTACCACGACCATTTTGTCACTCAGCCATGTTCCCTCAGGCTCTTCAGGCTCATCTTTCACAGTTTCGGACGGCACCTTTTTTCCCTCACTGAGCAACCAGATTGACGGGTCTTCAGATGACCAATACTGGTTTTCCATAATAACATCTGTGCCATCCGCATAAGTTATCTGTGTTGCTACCAGATCACCATCCACATAAGGCTTGATATTTTCAAATGGTGTGTCAAAGATAGAACCAGTGATTGTAAACGTATCATTTGTTTCATATTCAGAAGCGATTTCTTCATCCATCCAAAAGTCATATCCACTGCCTATATAAGCAGCACCGCCGTTTTCAGCATGATAATGAATGATATCTCCAAGCTTTGCCTGCTCTGTAATGTATTTGAACATCTCAGATTGAGCATCTATAAAAGCATGTTCGCCTATTCCAAAGTAAGCACTCATTAAGACAGCATCTCTGAACATCCATGACTGATCTTTTGTATAACTATTGTAACCGAAACTCTCAAGAGGTCGAAGACGAAGGTAATCCGGACTTGCTACATAAATACAATCATCAATACCATCATCATGAGACACCGTACTAACAACGACAAAATCCATATCCCATACAATTTCTTCACGAGGAACGTCTTTCAGATCAGCTATCTCATCAGTTCTCCAATTGACTACTTTATCAATTCCCAACATAAACGCTTCAAAATCACTTACAATGACCTTTGCAGAAGCAGGTACACCAGAGAACACGGAAAGACTCGCCGTCAGGGTCGCAATCGCAGTTGCAAGTGCCAATTTTTTCTTTTTCATAATATCATCCTCCATTAAAATTAATTATGATTGCCCAGCATACGCTTTCAGGGAAACACCCTCCAGCATACCAGAACCCACCTGTGCAGAGTAGCTCAGGATCAGTGCCGCATCCTGTGCATTGATCTTGCCATCACCATTCACATCAGCCGCCTTATTTTCAGAGATATTCATCTTGCCAGTATCACCAACACCATACAGAGCGATTTCTTCCAGGATCACAGCCGCATCCGCACTATCTACTTTATCATCAGAGTTTACGTCGCCGTCTTCATTCGGGAGTACCCAAATCGGGTGACCGTATTCTCTGTTGTATTCATTTGCCAGTTCTTCAGAGTATTTATTAGAATCCGTTGCTTTATCATAATAGATTCCGGTATAGTATCTGCAACATTCCCAACCCCAAAAATCTTCTATTTCTTCACAATCAGCTCCATCTTCAAGCACATATCTCATACCCTCAGCACCAGGAATCTGAATAAATGTCTGACCGTCAACTGTCACTGGGCTAAAACATTCAAACGGTTCATCCAGAACAGAGCCAACTATCTCTATTGCACCATCACCAAAGCTACTCATACCGTTAATCAGTGGCGAATCTGCAACCATCCATACAGTTTCGTCAGACCAACAAATCACATCGCCATATCTTACTTGTTCAGCGATTGTTGCAAACAAGGAATCGCTTTTAGGTATAACACAAAATCTGCACTGTGGACGACTCTCATCCCACTGATAGTTGGGAAAAGCTACCACTGCATAGCTATCATTAACAGCAACAACAACCCCATCATCCATCTCATTAGCAAAAGCCGGAACACTGGAAAACATAGAAAGCCCTGCCGTCAAAGTCGCAATTGCAGTGGCAAATGCAAGTTTTTTTTTCATAATATCCTCCTCATTTACTGGACAGCATATGCTTTCAGAGAAACACCCTCCAGCATACCAGAACCCACCTGTGCGGAGTAGCTCAGGATTACTGCCGCATCTTTTGCGTTGATCACACCGTCACCATTCACATCAGCCGCCTTATTTTCAGAAGCATTCATTCTGCCTGTTTCTCCGACTGCATTCAATGCAATGTCTTCCAGGATCACAGCCGCATCCGCACTATCTACTTTATCATCAGAGTTTACGT
>CAMWOX010000108.1 GCA_947175975.1 uncultured Ruminococcus sp. | reverse complement strand
TCATAATATATTAATAATACTAATTATTAATAGTTAACCTATTCTATTCTAGCATATTTTTGCAGAAACTGCAAGTGTTTTTGAAAAAAAAGTAACTTTCAGGCTCTTGTTTGTGGAAAAATTCCGAAATTTTAAAACAGCTGCTCATATTATTATACGCAAAAAATATTTCAAAAAGAACTATTTTAGAGATTCCAGAATTTTTACGAACAAAAAAGCAGAACATCCGGAATATCCTGGATGTTCTGCTATGTCTTCAGATAATCTTACTCTACAATTTCAGATTCCACATGCTCCGGTTCAGGATTCAGATCTGAATCCATTTCTTTGCCGAGCAGCTCCGGCAATTCCATACCTGCCTGCTTGAATAACTCATTCAGGGGCGGAACAGCTTTCATCATACCGGAAATGAAATTCGCTGTAGATGTCTGTCCCTCTGCATTCTGACCACTGTCCCAGACAGTGACTTTGTCAATCTTGATATTCTTGATTGCTTCCACCTGGATTGCGACCAGATCTTCCAGTTTTTCAGCAATTAATAATTTCACAGCGGCATTCGCATCCCCGCCGGCGGCTCTGACAATCTCACGCATACCTTCTGCCTGTCGTGTCAGAATTTCCTGCTGACCTTTTGCCTCTGCCTCCATTCGGGCAAAAATCGCATCCGCTTCACCACGGGCTTTGCGGCGTATTACTTCTGCCTCGGCTTCGGCAGCGATTTCGGCTTGTTCCTTGGCAATTTCTGCTTTTACAATGACATCCGCTTTCTGGGTTGCTTTTTCGAGTTCCGCACGGGTCAGCTCTGCGTCCTGCTGTGCAGCATATGCTTCCTGTTTCGCTTTTGCCGCCTGCACAGCTTCTGCGGCAGTTGCCTGCCGGAGAGACTCAGCTTCACGCTCACGGCGGATTGCCTCGGACTGCGCTACTGCAACTCTGGCTTTGTTTTCGCCCTCGATTGCAGAAGCATTTGCTTTTGCAACCTGTACACGCTGTTCCTGTTGTGCATTTGCCTGACCGATTTCACCGTCACGGTTCTGTTCAGCAACACTTTTCTTCGCATCATTGACAGCCTTGGCAGCGGCTTCTTTTCCTAAGGCATTCAGGTAACCGGATTCATCTGTAATATCTGTCACATTGACGTTGATCAGACGCAGACCAATTTTTTTCAGTTCAATTTCGACATTTTTGGACACAGCAATCAAAAATTTGTCTCTGTCGGCATTGATTTCCTCAATATCCATAGTCGCAATAATCAGACGCAGCTGTCCGAAGATAATATCCTTTGCAAGTTCCTGAATTTCAATCATTTTCAGACCGAGAAGACGTTCAGCGGCATTCTGCATAACAGTCGGTTCTGTAGAAATCCCGACTGTAAATCTGGATGGTACATTGATTCTAATATTCTGTTTGGAAAGCGCATTTTTAAGATCTACATTCATGGAAATCGGTGTAAGATCCAGATACTGATATGACTGGATCACCGGAACAATAAAAGCTGCCCCGCCGTGGATGCACTTGGCACTGCGTGGCTGACCAAATTCGTCCACACCGACTTTACCATAGATGACCAGAATCTTATCAGCAGGACATTTCCGGTAACGTGACAGAATGGCAATCATGGATGCAAACAGGATTACAACAAGCACACAGATCACCAGCAAAACAGTGAAATTCATAAAAATCTCTCCTTAAGTAAAATAATCTAAATATCTATCAGCATTCTTCTACTACAAGAATATCGCTGACAATATCCGTCACTAAGACTTGCGTGCCTGTCGGGATGGCTTTTGAGCCGGCATTCACAGCATCCAGTTCGCAGAATCTTCCCTGTAATTGCATGGTGATCTTGCCTGTGCCGTTGCTCTTTGCAGGGATTGTCAGATAGACTGTTGCCGTCTCGCCGATTGCATTTTTCAGATTCAATGTTCCGTTTTCGGCAAGTTTAGCTGACATCTGTACCATCTTTGCAACAAGAAGCATCATGCATAAACCACACTGAATCCCGATTAAAATTCCTACCAGATAATATAACCCGGAGCTAATGCAGATAATAGATACCCAACCGAAAACGGCAAGGAATGTGACAATTGTCTGCAAGGTCAGTAATTTGAGTGTGGCAAAATCCGCAGGATTGCCGCCGTCAGCAACAAAATCCATATCGCCGGATGCATCACCGTCAAAATCGAGATCCAGATCATCGATCCCGGATGTATCAGAAAATTCCACCCCGGTATCCTGATGACCGCCGAACATGGTTAATAACAACTGCAATAATAAAATCAATGTAGATGGAATCGCAATACAGTACAGAACTTTCAGCATTTCGCTGAGACTATCCCACCACTCCAGCATCAGGAATCCCTCCTGTCATAAAAAATGATGTAAATTTAGTTTACGAATTTATCATACCATAATTTCAGCGTTTTGTCAAGTGTTTTTTGTGATTTTCCTGTAAAATAACCAGAAACAAAAAACAAATTCAAATCATTTCAAATAATTTACAAAAAGCACTTGCAATTTCTACGGATTTATGCTATAATAGATTCTATCACTTGTAAACAACATTTACATTTCAAGAACTTTCCAAAATGCATACGAAAGGATGATCCTGTTTTATGGATAATACAGAACTCGGACGAAGATTAAAAACGGCAAGGCTTGCAAAAAAAATGACACAGAGTGATGTCGCCGGAAATTTTATTACAAGAAATATGCTCAGTCTGATTGAAAGCGGCTCTGCCACACCCTCAATGAAAACACTTGAATATTTGTCCGGTGTTCTGGAGATTCCCATGGAAAAACTGGTTTCTGAATCCGGCAGTTTTGAACAAAATTCAGAATTACAGCAATTTCAGAATGTCAAAAAATTATTGCAGGATCAAAAATACCAGGAATTTCTGGATTCCGTTCAGCCGGAGGGAATCTTTGCAGATGAACTCCATGCACTTTGCAGTATTGCCCATCTGGAGCTTGCCAGAGCATTTTCAGAATCCACCCAGACAGAACAGCTCCAGTCTGCCATTTCCCATGCTAGATTTGCATCTTTAGAAGCGTCCCGTGGTATCTATGCCAATTCTGCCCGTGCCGCCCAGGCAAACCAGCTGCTTTCCCAGCTGGCACAGTATCTCAGTAATTATTATTCAAAGCTGGCAAATTTTAATCCCGAAAACTAAAAAATCAAGAAAAAAATGCTTGACAAATTTTTAAAAATATGCTATACTGAAAATACCTCTTTTGCAGGGGGTATTTTTTGTGTGCCTTTTCATCCTCGTGCAAACTGAGGGAGGCAAAAACGCCGGACAAGCCGGCGGAAGTAATTCTATTCAGGAGGTGCCGCAATGAGAGTGAAAGTAACTTTGGCTTGTACTGAGTGCAAGCGTCGCAATTATGTGACAAAGAAAAACAAGAAAAATGACCCGGATCGTATCGAAATGAACAAACACTGCAAATTCTGCCGGAAACACACACTGCACAAAGAAACCAAGTAAACGGAGGTCTTGACGCATGGCGAAAGAAAAAAAGGACGCTCTGGACGAAAAAGAAGAAAAAAAGGCAAAAAAATCGAAAAAAGAAAAAACGGAAGCATCCGGCAAAAAAGACAAAGCAGATAAAAAATCCGGTGGTGTCGGCAAATGGTTCAAAGATCTCAAAATTGAGTTCAACAATGTGACCTGGCCGAAAAAACATACTGTTATGGTCAACTCCGGTATTGTTCTCGGTACGATCGTAGTTGCAAGCCTCTTTGTCGGGCTTCTCGATACTGGTCTGCTGGAACTTGTTAAATTCCTGCTGAATCTTGCCGGCAATCAGTAATCTGTAACATTTTCTATTCAGAAAGGGGCTTTTCACATGGCAGATACTGCAAGATGGTATGTCGTTCACACCTATTCAGGTTACGAGAACAAAGTGGAACAGAACATCAAGAAAGTCGTGGAAAACCGTAAACTGCATGACCAGATCCAGGAAGTGCAGATCCCTACGGAACATGTTACGGAATTCGTTGACGGAAAGAAAAAAGAATACGAACGTAAGACATTTCCCGGCTATGTGCTGGTCAAAATGATCTATACAGACGATTCCTGGGCAGTGGTACGCAACACCAGAGGTGTGACGGGCTTTGTTGGCCCCGGATCACAGCCGACTCCTCTTTCTGAAAAGGAAGTCGCTGCAATGGGAATCAATTCTGCACCTGCAATTGAAGTGGACTATCGTGTTGGCGACAGAGTCCGTTTTACAGGTACAAACATGGACGGTTTCACCGGCATTGTCAAAAATATTGACCTGGAACAGGAACAAGTTGAAGTGCTTGTCAGCATGTTCGGTCGTGAAACACCGACAACAATCGCTCTGCACCAGGCTGTTAAGCTGGATGACTGAGCAGAATACAGGATATTTCATATTTTCAAGTTTTCAAAAGTGGGAGAGTAGAAAGTATCTTTTCTGCCCGCCTTTACCACAAATTATGGAGGTGTGCATTTATGGCACAGAAAGTAGTTGGCTATATTAAGCTTCAGATTGCCGCAGGTAAGGCAACACCTGCTCCGCCGGTTGGTCCTGCATTAGGTCAGCACGGTGTGAATATCATGGCATTCACAAAAGAATTTAACGAGAGAACCAAGAACGACATCGGCATGATCATTCCGGTTGTCATCACTGTCTATGCAGACCGTTCTTTCTCCTTTATCACAAAGACTCCCCCTGCTGCTGTTCTGATTAAGAAAGCCTGCGGCATCGAAAGCGGTTCTGGTGTACCGAACAAGACGAAAGTCGCAACCATCACAAAAGAACAAATCCAGAAAATCGCTGAGACCAAAATGAAAGATCTCAACGCTGGCTCTCTGGAATCCGCAATGAGCATGATTGCCGGTACAGCACGTTCTATGGGTGTTGTTGTGAAAGACTAAAAATTTCTTACAATTCATTTTGTAATCGATATACGGTGGGAGGAAATCTCTTCCGCTATCACCACTACAGGAGGATTTTAATATCATGAAACATGGTAAAAAATATGTTGACAGCTGCAAGGCAATTGACAGCACAAAGCTCTATGAGTCCGCTGAAGCTCTGGATCTGGTGTGCAAGAATGCCAAAGCAAAATTTGATGAGACAGTCGAAGTACACATCCGTCTGGGTGTAGACTCCCGTCACGCAGATCAGCAGGTGCGTGGTGCAGTTGTACTGCCCAACGGTACAGGCAAACAGGTAAGAGTATGCGTATTCTGCAAAGAAGACAAATACGAAGCTGCACAGGCTGCCGGTGCAGAATATGTAGGCGGTCAGGATCTCGTTGACAAGATCATGAAAGAAAACTGGATGGAATTTGATGTTGTTGTTGCATCTCCGGATATGATGGGTCTGGTTGGTCGTCTCGGTCGTGTGCTTGGTCCTCGTGGACTGATGCCGAACCCGAAAGCCGGCACAGTCACACCGGATGTGGCAAAAGCAGTCACAGAGGCAAAAGCCGGTAAGATTGAATACCGTCTCGACAAGACCAATATCATCCACTGCCCGATCGGCAAAGCATCTTTTGGTTGTGAAAAACTCGATGAGAACCTTACCACACTGCTGGAAGCTGTTGTGAAAGCAAAGCCGGCTGCTGCAAAGGGAACTTATCTGAAATCCTGCACAGTCACATCCACAATGGGACCTGGTGTTCCGGTTGCGACTGCAAAATACGGTGTATAATTATTATCACTACACAGAATCCCGGAGATCTGAAACAGATTTCCGGGATTTTTTTGATGATTTATTCTGCCTGAATCGGAAAATCTTCCTGTGCGAGCAGATGCACAAGCAATTTCAGGATATTCATAGAATCCGACAACGTGATCTTGCCGTCCTGGTCAGTGTCAGCATTTGTC
>CAMWOX010000107.1 GCA_947175975.1 uncultured Ruminococcus sp. | reverse complement strand
TGATTATATTGCAGGTATTCTAATTCAAAAATACAGACTGCACAAGCCAGTAGCATCTGGTATTCTGATTTTTTCTGTACTATTGCAAAGTCTGATTCTGATACAGATGCGTTATTGCTCGCCGGAAGCATTCCCAACCGGGCTTGCTGTTCGCACACTCCAAGGGATTGGCTATCTGATTCTGATTTATCGGAACAGGCATCCGGCAGAAAAGAATTTTTTCCGGCTCGGTGGGTATCTGATTCTGTTTCCAGTTCTGGTATCTTATGAGATATTTGCACAGCAGTCAGAAAATCGCAGAACAGATATTATTTCCCTGAGTGACGGGTTAAGTATTCTGATCAAGGGGATCGCTGAAAAAGTTGTGCTTGCGGATACATTCGGTTATATTTTCCGGGAGTTGCGGCAGATCAGTCCCCAGGATATGAGTATGCTGACTGCATGGCTGATGACAGTTGCATTTTCCATGTATCTGTATTTTGAATTATTAAGCTATTCTGAAATGGCACGAGGTCTGGGAACATGTGTCGGCTATGATCTTCCGAAAAATTTTAATCATCCGTTTTTTACATCAAGTGTAACAGCGTTTCTGCAAAACTGGAATATGACGCTCACATCCTGGTTTCAGGGCAATTTCCGGAATTTTCTATTTGTGGATACAAACAGAAAATTTTTCTATTATGCGAGTTTTGTGCTGATGGGAATTTTGATCGGTGCATGGTATGGAACAAGTGTGCAGTTTCTGATATGGGGTTTTCTGGTGGGCATCTTCATTGTATTAGACAAATTGTTTCTGGAGCGTTTTATTCGGAAACACTATGCATTCGGTGTAATTTATACCGGAATCCTGTTGCAGTTTCTCTGGGTATTGTTTTTCTCTGACAGTCTTTCGGAAACAGGTCTGTACTGGAAAGCAATGCTTGGGTTTGGAAATGGACTGACGGACAGAAACGGTTTGTATTTTTTTGTATCTTATATTGGTTTGTTATTAATTGGATTTTATATTGCAACAGATTTATTCCAGAATATTGAGGAACGTTTCAGCACAGCGGAAATCGGGAAGAGAATGGCATTTTTGAAACCCATTTTTCAGGGTATGTTATTAATTTTCTGTATTGCATTCATGTTATATCAGAAACAAGGAGATAATGAGATACTATTTTTACTGATTTAGGAATATCAGAAAGGAGAAAATATTATGATAAATGATTTGACAAAAGTGTTTGCCGAGGGTTTAACTGCACTTGTACAGCATACAGAATTTTCCTGGAATCAGGATATCATTTCTGATTTTCCTTGGGAACAGATCCGGGAATCGCAGAATATTACCTGTGATTTTGATGATCAAGGTATAAATTGGTATCTTGTCTATGATCATATGATTCCAGGAGAAATTGCTTTCATTTCAAGATATTATCCAGTTGTATTGGTAAAACGGGAATGTTCAGCATCTTTTCTGAGAATCTTGAAAAATCATGGATTATCTATCGCTGAATTTCAAGAACCGTTTTCCTGTGATGCAGAAATTCTGAAATATTATGTGCGAGATAAAATAATTTTGGATGACCGCTTTTTAGAAGATGAGAATTTTTCTTTTGATCATGAATGGATGGATTATATTTATGCACGTCTAGAACGGAAACTGTCGTATGTTACACCCTATCATTTTACATTCCAGGAAATCAGATAATTACACAAGGGAGCTGTATAATGAAAAAAATACATCAGTTTTCAAAATTGTATTATAAAATAATAATTGTAATCTTTCTTGTCTATGCAGTGATCGCTGTGCAGACGCTTCGAAATTTTGACAAGAGCGAATTTCCCGAATTTTCCTGGAGTCGTTTTTTCAATGGCGACTGGGGAGAAGAACTGGAGATTTATTTGGAGAATCATATTGGATTTCATGATGAGTTATTTCAGATTAAGAATCAGTCAAATTTACTGATTGGTGAAAAAATGATCCAGGATATTTATATCACAAAACAAGGATTGATGGAAAAGCTGACTTCTGATACAGAGCCGGATGCCGCTCTAATAAATGATTGCTATGAAAAGGCTTCTGTTCCGGTGTATTTTATTCTTGTTCCGACAGCGGCAGGCATTTATGAGAGGCAGCTTCCAGCGAATGCACCGACATTTAATCAGGAAAGTTTTATCAAAGCCGTTTATACCAAAACGAAAAGTGGCATCCGATGTATTGATACATACCATGTGCTGCGCTCTCTCAAAGAGGATTATATTTATTACAGGACGGATTCCCATTGGACAAGCTATGGGGCATACTATGTCTACCAGTCAGCAATTCAGAAAATGGGGTTTACACCAGTGCCTTATTATCGTTATGTGATTTCTCATCTCAATACAGATTTTAGAGGGGATCTGTATGAAAAAACGCTCTATTATGATGTGAAACCGGATATTCTGGATTGCTATTATTATGAAACAGGTGCAGAAATTACAGAAATTCTGACTTATGACCAGAACGGCAAAGAACAAATCCGTGAATCGCTGTATGATGATTCTGTTCTGGATTCAGAAAATACTAATTTGTATCAGTATTATATGGGAGAACCTTGTAAAAAGCTTGTAATCCGGACAAATCTAGAAAATCACAAGAAATTGCTGTTATACAAAGATGATTTTGCAGACTGCATGATTCCGTTTTTGATTCAGCATTACAGCGAGATCTGCATTATGGATCTGGAACAGACAGGTGCAGAGTTTTCAGAAGATCCGGAATATACGCAGATTTTGTTTTTATGTAGCGTAAAAACCTGGCAGGAATTAGGCGAATCACAAAATGATTCATTGGGATAGAAAGTAAAAACAGCGTGTTCTCATGCAACACGCTGTTTTTCTGTATGTTAAAAATCTGATTACTGGAAAATCTTACTGAAATCGTTTTTCAGTTTCTGTTCTGTTGCAAGTGCCTCTTCCATGGTTGTGCCAATGGTAGTATAATAGCTCTTGATTTTCGGTTCTGTACCGGACGGACGAATCACGACTTTTGCACCTTGTTCCAGATCAAATACCAGAACATTGGATTTTGGAAGTGTAATAGGCGTTTTCTGACCAGATGTAATATCAAGTGTTTCGCTTGTGATGTAGTCAGATACAGAAACAACTTTCAGACCGCCGATTGTTTCGGGACGATTGTTACGGAGTTCCTGCATGAGAGAATTCATTTTGTTCATGCCGCTTTCGCCCTCGAATGCAAAACTCTGAAGAGAATGACGGAATACGCCGTATTTTCGATAGAGATTCTCTCTTGCTTGGAGCAGAGAAATGCCCTGTGTGCGGTAGTAAGCCGCCATTTCACAAATTAGCATAGATGCCACGACAGCATCTTTATCACGAACATAAGAACCTGCAAGGTATCCATAGCTTTCCTCGAAGCCAAATACATAACGATTCTCCTGATTTTTTTCTTCCAGTAAGCCGATCTGTTCGCCGATGAATTTGAATCCCGTAAGCACTTCAATGGTCTCTAAGCCGTATTCATTGGCAATTTTACGAACGAGATCTGTTGTAACGATTGTCTTGACACAAATCGGATTTTCCGGCAGTGTGCCGTTTGCCTTGCGCTGGCTACAAATATATTCCAGCAATAATGCACCGACTTCATTTCCGGAGAATAATGCATAATCATCTCCATCCGGAACAGCAATGCCCACACGGTCAGCATCCGGATCTGTTGCAAGCAGAAGATCAGGCTTGATTTCATCACAATATTTCAGACCCAGTTCAAGTGCTTCCCGGATTTCCGGATTCGGATAGGGGCATGTCGGGAAGTTGCCGTCTGGATTTTCCTGTTCTTTTACGACAGTAACATCCTGAATGCCGATTCTGGAAAGGACTTCACGGACGGGCTTGTTGCCTGTGCCGTTGAGAGGTGTATAGACGATTT
This sequence comes from uncultured Ruminococcus sp., assembly GCA_947175975.1. GTDB lineage: Bacteria > Bacillota > Clostridia > Oscillospirales > Ruminococcaceae > UBA3855. Next base: position 2,093 of record CAMWOX010000107.1, on the reverse strand, counting down.
TCAGACCGCTGTCTGCACAAAGATCTGTGTGAATACCTTGAGCAAGAACATTTTTGTAATATTCTTCGATCACGGACTGCTCAATATAAGCGATCATGCCGTCTGTCACTGCCTGGTCGAAGTCTGCATAAGTTACATCTTCGAACATATCCAGTGAATTGATTTCAGACAGGACTCTTTCAGCAGCTTCCAGCGTCATCTGGCATCCATCTGCACCATATGCCTTGTAGCCGTTATATTTGGATGGATTGTGACTTGCTGTTACCATAATACCGGCACTGCAATGTAATGCACGAACCGCCCAGGAAAGGCAGGGAGTCGGCATTAATTCGGAATAGATATGCACCTTGATACCATTTCCGGCGAGAACAGCAGCAGCTGCCTGTGCAAATGCCACGGATTTGATGCGGCTGTCATAAGAGATTGCAACGCTCGGATTTTCAAAAGATGCTTTTACATAATTCGCAAGTCCCTGTGTTGCACGGCGGATCGTATAGATATTCATTCTGTTTGAGCCTGCACCGATCACGCCACGGAGACCACCTGTGCCGAATTCCAGATCACGATAGAAACGGTCACGGATTTCAACGTCATTTCCTTTGATGCTAAGTAATTCTGTCTGTAAATCTGGATCATCAACTGCTTTCTGACACCAATTGTCATAAAGTTCCATGATAGACATATCGAAAACCTCCTGATAAAATAATATAAGAACGAATTAAGAGACAGACTGCTTCGGATTCAGAGATTTCAAAGCAATCACTTATATTATAGCATAAAAAAACCAGTTTGAAAAGAGGGTAAGCAGGAATTTTTGAAAATTTTACATTCTTTACAAATTTCAGACAAATTTTTGTGATTAGTGAATAGATGACGAATATAGATGAAATTTTGAGAATTATCTTGAAATTTTTCGGGATTATTCAGATTGACAATGTTTTGATTTTATGATATGATAATAAAAATATTGAACCATGACGAATTGTGCAGAAACAGGAGGATATTTTTAGATATGGAAGATTCTTACAAAATCGGCAAGAATGGTGAGATTAAGTCCAAAAAATCCGGCAAAGTTGCAGGATTGATTGTTGCGGGTGTTATTGCTGTTATTGTCTTAGGGAGTTCTTTTACCGTTGTTCCCGCAGGACATACCGGTGTTATCTTGACACTTGGCAAAGTATCCAGTACATCATTCAGTGAGGGATTTCACTTGAGAATCCCGTTTATCCAGAATGTAGAAAAAATGTCCAACAAAATCCAGGTCTATGAGACACCGGCATCGGCGGTATCAAAAGATTTGCAGACGGTCAGTTCCAATATTGCTGTCAATTACAGACTGGTTTCGGACAAATCGGCAGATATGTACCAGAATGTCGGCACGGACTATCACACTGTCCTGATTGCCCCGGTTGTCCAGGAGTGTATGAAATCCGCAACGGCGAGATATACCGCAGAACAGTTGATTACGGAGCGTCAGGCTGTCGCTGACGAAGTAAAGACGGCACTGGACGATAAATTGAATAATTACGGAATTTACATCGAAAAATTTAACATTGTGAATTTTGAGTTTTCTGCGGAATTTAACAATGCCATCGAGGCAAAGCAAGTTGCTGAGCAGAATCTTCTCAAAACAGAGACAGAGCAGAAACAGGCGATTACAATTGCCGAAGCACAGGCAAAACAGAAAGTGATTGCCGCAGAAGCAAATGCCAATGCGATTCTTGCCGAAGCCGAAGCACAGGCAGAAGCGAATAGATTGTTAGAAGAATCTCTGTCCAGTAAAGTCATTGCCTATGAGCAAATTTCCAAATGGGACGGTGTCATGCCGAAAGTTGTCAGCGGTGACAGCGACGGGATGTTAATTTCAATCAATCCGGACGACCTGGACAGCAAATCATCCAATTACACGGTGTCGAATCCGCCTCCTGCTAATTCGGAAAACAGTGCAGAATAATACATAAAATCATACATGCTCTGGAAGAAATTCCGGAGCTTTATTCTGTTTTTTTTAAATCATTGACAATATTCTGCAAGTGGACAATTTCTTCCATGCTCAACCCGGAAACATCCAGGACGTTTTGAGAGTCTAGACC
>CAMWOX010000106.1 GCA_947175975.1 uncultured Ruminococcus sp. | reverse complement strand
GCACTCATCAGACGGCAATCGAATAAGTTATCCACACTTGAATCAGTTGATCTCAGCAGAATCACTCTCATCCCTGATGAGCATTCTGTTTCCTTAGAAGAACTGACTGAAATACTTCGAAAAGGCGGCATCAAATGAAGATTGAAAAAAGCACGAAAATCCTGGAAAGCGAGATTTCACAAACTGAACTTGCCAGGATTAACACAATGACCATGACGGAGGTAACGGAGGATGATGTTTTCACGTTTAAAGCGATTCTTTGTGATAATCAGGTTGACCGTGATAATGAAGCGTTTTCAGATGAAACTTTGAAACAGCTCGCTGATTTGTTTGTTGGTAAGCCTGTGATTAAGGATCATCAGCCGTCATCTGATAACCAGATTGCACGGATTTACCGGACAGAAGTCACTCAGGGGCGGTTAATTGCCTACTGCTACATGATGAGAACCGCCGGGAATGCAGACTTGATTAAAGAAATCCAGGGTGGTATCAAGAAAGAGGGAAGCGTCGGCTGTGTGATCAACGCCAGAACATGCAGTATTTGTGGAGCTGATCTAACAAAAAGTCATTGTCGGCACATTCCAGGGAAGACCTATCAGGGACAGCTTTGCTATGGCATTCTCTCAGATGCTAAAGACGCCTACGAATTTTCCCTGGTAGCTGTTCCGGCACAGAGAAATGCAGGTATCAGCAAAAGTTTTAATACAGAACCGCAAAAAGCAGATGAGATCCGGATTCGTTCCAGAATTGCCGGATTGCATGTAAAAATCGGAGGTAATTTTGATGAATAAAAAAATGCGTGAGTTGCAGACCGAAATCCTGAAAAAGACGAACGCTGCACAAGCTTTGATGGAAGAAGAAGTCAAAGATGTAACAAAGGCGACCTCTTTGCTGGACGAAGCGGATGAACTCAAGAGAGAATTTGATACGCTTGCCAGGATTGAAAACGCTGAAAAAGCAAATGTTCCGAATGAGCTTGCCAAAAACACGGATAGTTCAGGTTTTACCCTGATTTCTAAAATGCTTTCCGGCAAACACCTGGATCAGACCGAAAAAGCAGCATTAATCACTGGAACGGATGCCGCAAATGGCGAAAATTTCTTGATTCCGGAAGATGTCCGGCTGGAAATCAACGAACTCCGACAGTCGTATATCTCCGCAAAAGACATTGTGACGATTGTTCCGACGTTTGGCTTGACAGGCTCGGAAAATTACGAAGCAAATGCCCCGGCAGGACTGATTGCATTTGACGACGGCGAAGATGTTCCGGATGCTGCTCTGCCGAAATTCATCAAAAAGAATTTTGCAATTAAATGGTATGGCAGTTTGATTCCGATTTCTAACATCCTGGTTGGTGCGGAAAAAGCCGGACTGATGAGCTATTTGAACAACTGGTTTGTCAAAAATGCAATTATTACAGAAAATTCCGCTATTTTTGATGCACTGAAAACAGGCTACAATGCAGGAACTCCTAAGGCTGTTGCTGACTGGCAAACTCTGAAAAGCTCTATCAATAAGGACTTAGATCCATCCTGCTTAATCAATGGCATGATTATCACGAATCAAAGCGGCTTTGATTGTCTGGATAGTGCGACGGATGCCGATGGCAGACCAATTTTGCAGCCGAATCCGGCAAGTGCAACAGAATTGTTATTCCAAGGCTTGCCGATCAAGGTCTTTCCGGACACACAGCTTGCAAATATCGATGCAACGCACTTTCCGATTTTCTACGGCGACACCAAGGCAGGTTGCAAGTTCATTGAATACCAGTCTTTGCAGTTTGCATACTCGGAGCATTTCGGTTTTGGCAAGAACCAGAACTACATGCGTGTGATCGAGGGATTTGACATCATGAACGCTGACACGTCTGCCTACATCTATGGCAGTCTGAGTGCAGATTAATGCCGACGTTTGAAGAGGCGTTGGATTACCTGGGGATTGATTATGCGGATGATATTGTTAGCCGGAATGTGCAGAGGGCATTGGATGCCGCTGTTGGAGTCGTTAAAGGGACTGTCGGGGATGATATTTTTGAATATTTCCCGAATAGTCCCAAGCTCCGGGAGCTGATCTTACTACACATGGCAGATCTGTACGACGAACGAAATACTACCACACTAAAAGCAAATGCCGTCAATCGTAGGATTATAGATTCTATGGAGTGGCAATTGAAACTGGAGCTGAAACGGCAAAAGGAGGATTCTGCTTGACATATGATAAACCTGTTGTAATTCAGAAGCAAAATCAAACCACAGAAGAATGGGAAACGGTTCTGTGTCTTCATGCTAGGGTAAACAAAACAGGCGGATCACAGACGTTCGCCGCTGATGCAGAACAATTCCACGCCCGGCTAAATTTCGATCTCCGGTATTGCAGGGCATTGGAAAAAATCAGGTATCAGCCACAAATTTACCGGCTGTTGTACAGAAAGCATCATTTTCAAGTCATAGATTATGACGACTACCAGGAACAGCATAAAACTGTCAGAATTGTAGGGGTATTGTATGAGTAATGTTATAATTGATCCGGATCAGCTTAGCAGTGCGATTGCTGAACAATTGGGATTATATCAGAAAAACATTGAACAGAAAATCAACAAGTGTGGTGCGGAATCTATGAAAGAGCTAGTGCGTATCACGCAGGACACAGCACCATTCAATGCAAAGCATCATGGACGGCACTACGTTAGCTGTATCGCAAGCCGGAAAGAAAATAGCCGCCTAGGAATCACAACGTATACGTGGTATGTAAAAGCCCCCTGCCACCGGCTGACGCATTTGCTTGTGCATGGACATCCTATGCCAAACGGCGGACACTACGCTGGTGACCCATTTCTGAAAAATGCTTGTGATAAAGTCCTGCCAGAATATGAAAAGAAAATCATTGAGGCGGTGCAGGATGGATGATAACTGAAATTTTGCAAAAGACAGGCATTCCGTTCCGGCGAACTAGATTCTTAAAGCCGCCGCCCGGAACGTATGCCATTTATGAGGACGATATTGAAACGTCTGGCGGCGACCACCTAGTAGCGATCTATCATCATCAGATCACAATAGAATTGTATGAATCCGGGCTTGACGACGCCGCAGAAGAAAAAATTGAGAGTATTCTTGCCAAAAAAGGATTACAGTTCGAGAAGCAAGACCGGTTATGGCTACCTAACGAACAGCGTTATCAGGTCGTCTATGAATTTGATTATTATGAAAAAAGGAGATTTTATCATGCCTGAGATTAAAAGTACGGCAAAGAGAAGCAACAGAGTCATCACGCTGGGAAGCGGTCATATCTATGTAAATCCGTATAGCGGAAAAATTCCGAGTACCTACTCTGAAATTGCCGCATTTTGCAGTGAAGAAAGACGACTCGGCTACATCAAGGGCGGTGCGTCCCTGGAGTACAGCCAGGAAACCTACGAAGAAAAGGACGACTTCGGCATTGTAAGAAAGATCATTACGACTTCCGAAACGGCTATCCTGAAATTTGGCTTAATCACCTGGAACGGCGAAACGCTGAAAACATTGATTGACCGCTGCCAAACAACTGAAATGCCCAAATCCGGGAACGATGCGGACAGTTCAAAAGTCCGTGTGACAAAAATCGGCGGTGGCGGAAATGCACAGGGCGATTACTATCTGGCAGTTTTCCACCATGTTGACAAAATTGATGGTGATGTGTATGTTGCTATCATTGGCAGAAACACCGCCGGAGCAACACTCAGTTTCACGATGGATGCCGGAACGTTGATCGAGCCGGAATTTACGGCAATTCCTAGTGATGAGGACGGGACGTTGATTTTGATGTTTGAAGAGATCAAGGATGCGGATGAAGCAAATTAAATCCTTGGAGGTGTAAATTATGGCTAAATTTGATTTTAACGCAATTTCTCAGCCGGTGTTGGAGATCACTATGCCGGACAAAGATCACTCACGGCTTCGCCTGACAACTCCCTCGACTTCCCTCGTGGAACGCTTCGGGGCGGCTTCTGAGGAACTTGACGAAATTTTTGCTAAAAAAGATTCGTCTACGATTCAGCAAGTCTATCGGTTGATTGCCGAAATTTTGAGCTGCAACCTGGAATTTCGGAAATTTACGGCGGAAGAGCTGAAAGAATATCTGAGTTATGACCATATTGTTGCTTTTGTTCTGGCATACATGAAATTCCTTGCAGACACCAAATCGGCAAAAAACTAACAATTCCGTACTATCCCTATAGCCAGAATAGTACGGAACACAGCTATCAATACGAAATTTCTACATTCTGGAAACAGCTTGTTGCAGAGTACACCGGACTGAACTTCTTACAAATCGGGGATCTGAATTTCTTGCAATATCTGGCGTGGCGGCGTGATGCGTTCATCCGCCGCCTGGAGCAGTCCGAACAAGGCAGAGAATACCTGGACAATGCGTGGCGGATGGAGCAAACTAAGCCAGACAGGAAAGCACTCCGGGAGAAACTAAAAAAAGGGGAGCAGTGACACATGGCAAGTCAGACCATTAAGGGCTTGACGGTACAAATCGGCGGAGACACGACAAAATTTAGTGCTGCAATCAAAGACGCAGAAGATAAATCAAAATCGCTAAGCAAAGAGCTGACCGACGTCAACAAGCTAATAAAGGTTGACCCTGGAAATATCGAATTGTTGGCACAGAAACAGCAGATTTTGACAGAGAAAGTCGCTGCTACCAAGGAAAAATTAGACACTCTGAAACAGGCGGAAGCCCAAGTACAGGCACAGTTTGAAAAGGGTGACATCACTGCCGAGCAATATCGGGCATTTCAGCGTGAAATTGCTTTTACCACGAATGAAATGCAAGGCTACGAAAAACAAATTGCAACGACAACACAAAAACTTGCAGAAGCCAAAGCCAAAACTGATGAGGAAGTATCTTCTTTAGAGACACTTCGGGCAAAAATTTCTTTGCAAGAAAAAGAACTTTCAGGACTTAGAGAACAATATAAAAGCACTGTTATTGCAGAGGGCGAAAATTCCGAAAAAGCTCAAGAATTGAAAGCTCAATACGAAGCCTTAAATGATAAGCTTACTGAAAGTAAGCAGAAAATGAACGAAGCTGAAACAGCAGCATCTTCTTTAGGAAAAGCAGAAGCGGAAGTAGCCACACCACTGGAATCTTTAAAAAATGCGATTTCAGAACAAGAAAAAGAACTTTCAGGATTAAAAGACCAATACAAGAGTGCTGTGCTTGCAGAGGGTGAAAATTCTGAAAAAGCAAAAGAGTTAAAAGCAGAGTATGATGCCTTGAACAGCAAGCTTGGCGAAAGTAAGCAGAAACTGAATGAAGCGGAAACTGCTGCCGCTTCACTCGGACAAGCAGAAGAAACGGCTCTTTCTCCTATGGATTCCCTGAAAAAGACGATTTCGGAACAGGAGAAAGAACTTTCTGCCCTGAAAGATGAATACAAGAATGTTGTCATGGAGCAGGGAAAAGATTCTGATGCCGCCAGACAGCTTGAAAGTCAGTTTGATTCGCTGAATAAGGAACTGCAAGCGAATCAGCAGAAACTCAATGATGTAGAGCAGGAAGCCAATCAACTCGGACAAGCAGAAAAGAATGCTTTGACTCCTCTGGAATCTCTGAAAAAATCGGTTGCTGACCAAGAAAAAGAACTTGATCGCCTGAATACAGAGTATCAAAACGCTGTTATTCAGTATGGAAAGAACTCAGATGAAGCAAAGGCTCTTGCATCACAAATAAAGACACTATCTACAGAACACCAGAACGAAAAAGCAAAGTTGCAGGAAGCTGAAAAAGCCACTGAAAGTATTACATCTGCTGAAAAAACGCTAACGGAGCGATATAAAGACCAAAAATCGCAACTTAGCGAATTGAAACAACAATATGTCAATACCGCTGCACAATATGGAACGAACTCCAAAGAAGCCAAAGCACTTGCAAAACAGATCAGTTCCCTGTCTGGTGAAATTGCCAAAGAAGATAAAAATATACAATCTGCTGAAAAAGCAGCCGACAAATTCGATAAAACTTTAGTTGATACTT
>CAMWOX010000105.1 GCA_947175975.1 uncultured Ruminococcus sp. | reverse complement strand
TTGATGAACAGACCAATTATTTCACCGCCAGAGCCCGAAGAGACAACCGAGGTGCCGGAGCCGGAATGGGATGGTGTAGAACCAGAAATTCCCGAAGCACCTGCTGAGAACTGATTGCTGTCCGGTTTCCATAAGTATGTGAATATGCGAAGAAGCTGTTTTCTGCAACAGCTTCTTTTTCTGTGAGGATGATAGAGTTGAAACAAGAACCGATCGGAAATCAGATTTTTGTCTGCGTTTCCGAAGAACACCGATTCGGCACAGATGCATTTCTGCTGACGAATTTTTCAAGATACAAAGCAAAGGATCTTGTCTGCGAGTTCGGCACAGGCTGTGGGATTATTGCACTCCTGATGCAGAAACAAAAACCTCCTGCTAAGATCTATGCACTGGATATTCAGCAGCAGGCAATTGATCAGCTCCGGGCTGGAATTGAAATCAGTAAGATTGATTCTGAGAAAATTGTTCCTGTCTGTACGGATCTGAAAGATTTCCGGAACTGGGAAAATATTCCCTATGGACAGATCAGTTTAGTGATCTGCAATCCGCCTTATCAGCCCTGTGGATCAGGAAAAGAATCCAGTTTGGAGGCGCAGAGGATTGCCCGGCATGGTGTGTATTGTACCGTTGAAGATATTTGCCGTTCTGCAAGTAGATTATTGAATACAGGCGGCAGGCTCTGCCTTTGCGGCAGACCTGAACGTCTCCCGGATTATATTTGCAGTATGAGAGAATCCGGCATTGAACCCAAGAGATTGCAATTTGTTTCCAGGAATGCCGGCGATATGCCCTGGTTATTCTTACTGGAGGGCAAAAAAAATGCAAAGAAATTTTTACAGATGGAAAAGCCATTCATTATGTATCAGAATGGCAGATTAACCAAACAGGCACAGGCATTGTATCAAAATCAGGAGCGTGAAAATTTATGAATGGCATTTTATATGTGACAGGCACACCAATCGGAAATTTGGAAGATCTGACATTCCGGCAGTTGAGAATCCTTCGGGAAGTGGATTTTATTGCCGCCGAAGATACCAGAGTCACCCGGAAATTGTTGACACATTTTGAAATCAAAACAGAACTTGTCAGCTATCATGAACATAGTGATGTATCTGTGATTCATTCCATTCTGGATCGGATTGCATCCGGACAGAACTGTGCTATTGTCACGGATGCTGGAATGCCTTGTATTTCAGATCCGGGAGAAAAGCTGGTCAGAGCCTGCTATGAAAGAAATATTCCTGTGCAGTCTGTTCCCGGTGCGAGTGCTGTTATTACTGCACTATCTGTCTGTGGTGGTTCTACCAGGCAATTTGTATTCTATGGATTTCTGCCTGTGGAGAAAAAACAGCGTTCTACCATGCTCCGGGAATTGCAGTCGGAAGCCCGGACAAGTGTTCTTTATGAAGCACCCCATAAACTTTGCAGGACACTTTCAGATCTCTGCGAAACTGCCGGAGCTGACCGACAGATTGCAATCTGTCGGGAATTGACAAAAATTCATGAGGAAGTATTAAGATTCTGTCTCGGGGATGCTGTGAAATATTATGAGACACATACACCAAGAGGTGAATTTGTCTTAGTCCTGGATGGTGCGGAACTCCCGGAACAGGATGCATTTACACTGGAAGATGCGGTAGCAATTGCAGAATCTTATCTTGCACAGGGCATGCCGGTCATGACTGCCGCAAAATCTGCTGCAAAAGAAACCGGGATTTCTAAAAATAAGATTTATCAGTCTCTGCATACCGGGAATTGTGAATGATTCACAAAGTTATGTGGGATTTTCTCCCAGAACCGCCGTTTCTGTTGACATTTCCGGAAATCTGTTGTATAATAGATATAATTCAAATCAGAGTGACAGAAATCATTAGAAAATACTGGGAATCCATAGAAACGGAGCTGAACTATGCAGACAAATGAAACATGGGATGATCTGAAAAAACGTGCTAGATGGGACAGAATTTTCGGTGCGTTGGCCGTATTGGTGATGTTCTTATTACTGATGATTTCCGGAATCAGTTCCTGTTCCAAAAAATCGAAAGAAAAAGAAGATGCTGCGCCTGCTAATGTGTCGGAAACGCTTCCGGCTAGTTATATTATCACAAATCCGACAGAAGAAACCGTGGATCATTCCAAGGCTATTTTCCTGAGTCCTTCTACCCAGGAGGATAATGTCTATGCCTGTGATAACACGATCACGGAAGAAGCCGCTATGTGGATGATTACCCGGCAGTTGAAAGATATGCTGGAGATTGACGGCTATGAAGTGTACTTATGCGGTGAAGATGACAATGTCATGCAAAAGGTGGAGCTTGGCAATTCTCTTGAATGTGGTGCATATGTAGCAATCCATAGTAATTCCGGCGGAGAATCCGGTGAGGGTAAGGGAACAGAAATTTTTTATAATTCCAATATTGCCGGCAGTCTGGCTCTGGCGGAATATATCTATAATCATGTGGCAACTCTTACACCTACGGATGATCGGGGCGTGAAAGACCAGACACAAAGAGATCTGTATGAAATCAATAATAACCAGACGGCTTGCTGTCTGTTGGAAGTAGAATTTCATGATGATATGACAACGTCAAGATGGATTCTGGATCATACACGGGAACTGGCGGCTGCGATCCGGGATGGCATTCTGGATTATCTGAACAATCCGGCATCGGTTTCTAATTATGCAGATAATGCCGGGAATCATTCTGAGTCTGAGACACTGCCGCCGTTTTCCGGTGACGGAGATCATTGAGGTGAAATCCATGCAGAAAATAAATTATGATCTTGAAATGCAGAAAATATTAGATTCCGGCAAGCCGGATGTGCTGCTGCATGTCTGTTGTGCGCCGTGTTCGAGTGCTGTTCTGGAGAGAATTTCCCAACAGGCGAATCTGAAACTGTTTTTTTATAATCCTAATATTATTCCAGAGCAGGAATATCATTACAGATTGCAGGAGTTACAGCGTCTTGTACAGGAAATGCCCTGTGCGGAGGGGATTGCAATTCTGGAGGGAGAGTATCAGCCGGAAAAATTCTTAGCCTTTGCGGAAAAGTTATCCGAAGAGCCGGAGCGTGGCAAACGCTGTCAGAAATGTATTGCCATGCGTCTGGAAGAAACAGCCAGACAAGCTCGGATTCTGGGAGCTGATTATTTTGCAACGACGCTGACATTAAGTCCCCATAAAGATGCTTTCTTTATTAATACAGCAGGTTATGCCATTGCGGAACAATATGCCGTGAATTGGATGCCGTCGGATTTTAAGAAGAAAAACGGCTATCTGCGTTCGATCCAGTTATCCAAAGAATACTGCCTGTACCGGCAGGACTTCTGTGGCTGTCCGTTTTCCAGAAAATTAAAACACCCTTAAGAATTTTTAGCCTTTGGAGGCGCAACTAAAATGTTAAACAATTTATATTCTTCACGACGATCGGCAGTCATCAGATATGTTCTTACAAGTATCATTTGTGCTGTTTCCGCAATTATTTCAGAAGATAAAGACTCCCGCCTGTTTATGTTGGTGATGACTGGCAGTTTTCTGGCACTTCTATTTATTATTTATCTGTTTTGGAAGGGCTTTGATAATGGTAGTTTTACCGCATTCTATTCTCAGGAAAATCTCAGGAAGAGAGACAAATCCATACGCTATCTCAGTATTTTTGTGAATTACGGTGTGATCGTCACAATGATTCTGCATGCAAGGGAAGATTTAGCAGGAATTATTTTGTCTGCCATTATTTTGGTGTTACTTATAGCAGAAAGTATATTCTATTTCCGTACTAACAACAACCAATAATTAAAATAAGCCCGAAAGCAGTTGAAAAATTACTTTCGGGCATTACTTCGTGCTATTGAAATTAGTAATTTGTAAGCTGAGCGACAATTTCATCATAGGATTTGTCAATATCCAGTCCGATTTCTTCTATGGCATGTTCGTTCTGGAATTGTTCATATTCCTGTAATGTAATTTCTTTGTTGTTTAAATAGCATTTGCTGAGACTGCCGTCCCTGTTGATTTCTTCCTCCTGCGGAATGCCGTCATTGTTATCATCATGGAACATATAACTTTTCAGCATATCTGTTTCTTCTAGGGTATGTTCCGGGGTAATTGTCAGAAAACATTCATAATAAATCAATCCGGCAAATTCCGTGAAAGAGTAAGTGATGCAGTTATCAAACGGATAAATACTGTAGCCCATATTACCGCCTGCGCCGTAGGGATAGCGATCCATGATGGTATAAATCTGGTCGTCTGCGTAAGAATACATATTCATCCAGCTACTAAGATGATTGATGATTAATTCTGGTGTACCGTCTTTGTCAATGTCATATAAGCCATATCTGGTGTTATCACCGCCAAATTCCTGGTGATCGTTTTCACAGATTTCCAGATAGGCAGTCAGATAAGCAGGTCTTGTTGTGACTGGTTCTGTTTCCGTTTCTGTCCTGATTGTTTCAACAGGCGGAGCAGCAACTTCTGGTTCTGTATTCACAACAGGAGCAGGTGTGGGATTGATAATGGCTTGTTCTGTTTCAGGGGTGATAACAGTTTCTTTATGAATCGGCGGCATTGTGGTTGCTGTTGTGGTGACTGTTACAGGAGCTGTTTGCGTTGTTGCTGCTGCTGTTGTTGTACTCGTTTCTGTGTGTGTCGTTGTCACATCTGTAGCAGTCGCTATGACAGCAAGTGCCTGTGTTGTGATCAGAGTTTCAGAAGAAGCAGTGCTTTCTGTTTGGTTTGTCGTAGAAATATCTGTATTGCTATTATTTTCTGTCATAGAATTTAATTCTTCAGAGGGAGGGTTCAGACGTGTTAATTTCCAGATTCCTCCGATTGTTCCTCCCATAATCAGCATACAGGCAGCTGCAATTCCAAAAGTTTTTGTCCAGGAAACAAATTTTACATAGGGTGTATGATAAGTTTCTGAAATTGTTTCTTTCTTTTCATTCATAGCGTTTCTCCTTTCACAGATCTGATGATAAATTTTTTCTTTGGTTGCCTGATCCGTAGCCGGATATTCGTCTGCAATCTTTTTTGCGGTCTGCTCACTCATATGATGCAGAAGTTTTCGGATTTTTTTTTGATTCATCGTGATTCCTCCTCAGAATGTAAAATTTCTAGCGAGTAACATTGTTTTCAGACGTTTCAATGCTCTGGAACAGCGAACCCGGATGGCAACCGGATTTAATTTTACAATATGAGAAATTTCAATTGCACTATGATTGTAGAAAAATTTCTGAATCATAATTGTTGTGTCAGGTTCGCCCAGTTCTGAAATGCATTGCATTAAAATTTCTGTCTGTTCTGACTGTTCGGTCAGATCCTCAATATTTTCATCAGAAGATAACTCGCAGAATTTTTCTTCTTCCAGAAAAATATTTCGTTTTGCTCTGGTTTGTAACTGCTTGCCTGAATTGATTGCCTTATGTTTGGCAACAGTGCCAATATATGCTTTTAACGAACCGTCATAATCTGGATTGATATGCGTGAACACTTCTACAAAACAGTCAATGACACATTCTTCAATATCTTCACGGCTACCAATATTGCAAAGTTTATGATGGACTATCGTGTAGACATAATGGTAATACATGTCAAACAATTCTCTTTCTCCTTTTTCGGGTTGCTCTTTCAGTAAGCAACGGATTTCTTGTTCTGTCATCAGGCATTCCCCCCTTTCATACTGTACATACAATCTATGTGTACTGAGTGTTACATATTTTTTCAAAAAAATTTTAAAAAATAAAAGCCGATATACTAAATTTAGCATATCGGCTGCGATTCTATATTTTTGTTATATATTGTATTCCAGAAAATCTTGTGCTGGTTGTTTGACTTTCTAAGGTGTTTTTTTGATTATTCAGGTAAACTTTCTAAAAGTTCAGAATAAGATTTATAATCTAAAACATTCTTGGAATAAGTTTCTGGGTTGTGTGCTAAATAAAATGCATTATATTCTTCTTCTGTAGTTTTCTCATAGTTTATGTAATAGCCATTTCCATTGATATAATTATAAGAGTCATCCTCTTTTAAATAAGGAT
>CAMWOX010000104.1 GCA_947175975.1 uncultured Ruminococcus sp. | reverse complement strand
CCAGGACGGCAAGATCACACTTTCGGATTCTATGAACGTCCTGAAACTCCTGGTCCATCTCCTCGGACAGGAAAATTTCCCGATCAGTTCATGAGTATTCGGAAATAATCAGAAAAAATTGCAGATATTTCGGAAAATCCGCCGGAATATCTGCTTTTTTAAATTTTTTTCAAAAACATTTGCCTTTTTTCAAATAATATGCTATAATAATAGCAGACAGCTTGTACTGTCAGTTATGATTATTTTACCAATTAAGAAAAGGAGCTATGTTATGCCTGTTTTTCGGATTTATGTGGAAAAGAAACAGCCTTATGCAGTGGAGGCGCAGTCGGTTCTGGGCGACCTGAATACTGCACTCAGATTGAATTTATCCGGTGTGCGGATTTTGAACCGCTATGATGCTGACAAGTTGACACAGGAGGATTTTGAACGTGCAATTCCGACAGTGTTCTCTGAGCCTGCTGTGGACGAAATCTATCATGAATTACCGGAGCTGAAAAATGAGGAAAGACTATTTGCTGTGGAGTATTTGCCTGGACAGTTTGATCAGAGAGCAGACAGTTGCGAACAGTGCATTCAGATTCTGACACAGAAAGAACGCTGCCGTGTACGCAATGCGAGAATTTATATTCTCTCCGGCGTGCGTACAGATTCTGAATTTGAACAGATCAAGAAATATCTGATCAATCCGGTAGAAAGCCGGGAGGCATCTCTTGAGAATTATCAGTCTCTGGATACAAATTATGATATTCCTACAACAGTGGAAACTTTGGAAAGATTCATTGATCTCAATGAATCTGGTCTGCATGAGTTTATCAAAGCATTTGGTCTTGCAATGGATTATGATGATATTAAATTCTGTCAGGATTATTTCCGGAATACAGAACATCGTGATCCCACGATTACAGAAATCCGTATGATTGATACCTACTGGAGTGACCACTGCCGTCATACAACATTCCTGACAAATATTCAGAATGTGGATATTCCCACAGAATATATCAGATCCACTTATGAGAAATATCTGGATGACAGAAAGGCACTCGGAAGAGAGGACAAGCCGCTGACATTGATGGATCTTGCAACAATGGGTGCAAGAAAACTCAAAGCGGATGGTTTGCTGGATGCTCTTGATGAGAGTGAAGAAATTAATGCATGTTCTGTAAAAATAAAAGCAAATATCGACGGAGAAGAAGCTGACTGGATTCTGATGTTCAAGAATGAGACACATAACCATCCGACTGAAATTGAACCGTTCGGTGGTGCGGCAACTTGTTTGGGTGGTGCAATCCGGGATCCGTTGTCCGGTCGTTCTTATGTGTATCAGGCAATGAGAGTGACTGGTGCAGCGAATCCGTTAGTTCCTGTAGAAGATACTATTGCCGGAAAATTGCCGCAGAGAAAAATTACTGTTGGTGCAGCAAACGGCTACAGTTCCTATGGTAACCAGATCGGCTTGGCGACCGGGCATGTTGCAGAAGTCTATCATCCGGGCTATATGGCAAAACGTCTTGAAATCGGTGCGGTGTTGGGTGCTGCTCCTGCTGGAAATATTCGCAGGGAAGTCCCCATTGCAGGTGATGTGGTCATTCTGTTGGGCGGAAAAACAGGACGTGACGGATGCGGTGGTGCGACAGGATCTTCCAAATCTCACACACTGGAATCCCTGGAATCCTGCGGTGCAGAAGTTCAGAAAGGTAATCCTGCGGAAGAGCGTAAATTACAGCGTCTGTTCCGGAATCCGGAAGTTACTTGCATGATCAAACGTTGTAATGATTTTGGTGCAGGCGGTGTATCTGTAGCCATTGGCGAACTGACGGACGGATTAATTATTGATCTGGGAGCAGTGCCGAAGAAATATGATGGCTTGGATGGTACAGAAATTGCAATCTCAGAATCTCAGGAACGTATGGCAGTTGTGGTTTCTGCGGAAGATGCAGAAAGATTTATTGTAGAGGCAGAAAAAGAAAATTTACAGGCAACCAAAGTGGCGGATGTTGTAGATGAGCCAAGATTAAAAATGGTATGGAATGGAAATACAATTGTGGATCTGTCCAGAGAATTTCTTAATTCCAATGGTGCTGTAAAATATACAGATATCCAGATTGAAGAACCAGCCGAAGAAGTAGCAGAATTGCCAAGTGATTCTTCTGAGAGCTGGTCTGAAATGATGGCGGATCTGAATGTCTGCTCTCAGAAAGGTCTCGTAGAAAAATTTGACTCTACAATTGGTGCTGGCACAGTGTTAATGCCCTATGGTGGTAGTTACCAGATGACACCTTCCCAGGCAATGGCTTGTAAGATTCCGGTTCTGAATGGTGAAACAAATACCTGTTCTTTGATGGGATGGGGTTATAATCCTAATATCAGCACAAGAAGTCCTTATCATGGTGCAATGCTTGCTGTTGTGGAATCTATTGCAAAAGTAATTGCAGCAGGCGGTAAACGTTCCCAGTGCTGGCTGACATTCCAGGAATATTTTGAACGTACACAGAATGATCCGAAACGTTGGGGTAAGCCATTAGCGGCATTGTTAGGAGCTTATCAAGCACAGTTGGAACTGGGCTGTGCCTCCATTGGTGGCAAAGATTCTATGTCTGGTACATTCGAACAGATTGATGTACCGTCGACACTGGTATCTTTTGCAGTTTCCACGGCAAATGCAGAATCTATTGTTTCTACGGAATTTAAACAGGCAGGCGATCAGGTAATTTTACTGAAACCTGCTTATGATGAAAATCATCTGCCGGATTTTGACAGTCTCAGAAAGATCTTTGACCAAATGGAACAGATTATTGCAGATGGCAGAGCAAAAGCTGTCTGGACAGTCGGCTATGCTGGTGTTGCAGAGGGTATTGCTAAAATGTGTATGGGTAACAAGATCGGATTCCAGTTTGCCGGACAGGTTTCTCCGGAGATCCTGTTCCAGTCCTGCTATGGATCGTTTATTGTGGAGCTGAATGGCGAAGCAAAGCCGGATGAGTCTGTTCTGGGACATACACAGGAAGAATACAAGATCTATACACTGGATTATTCTGTTTCTATGGAATCTTTACAGAGAATCTGGGAAGAGAAATTAGAATCTGTTTTCCCATGCAGAATCCAGACAACTTCTGAAAAACCGGAAGTATACAGCTTTGAACAGCAGGTACACGCTCATGCGAAAATTACAGTTGCAAAGCCTAGAGTATTCATTCCTGTATTTCCTGGTACAAACTGTGAGTATGACACGGCAAGAGCATTTGAAAAAGCAGGTGCGATTGCAGAAACATTTGTGATCCGGAATCTTTCTGCGGATGCAATTGAGGAATCTGCAAGGATTGCAGCTGAAAAAATTGCCAATTCACAGATGATCATGATTCCTGGCGGTTTTTCTGGTGGTGATGAACCGGAGGGAAGCGGTAAATTTATTACAGCATTTTTCCGAAATCCAGCTGTAAAAGATGCTGTGCATGAATTGCTTAAGAACCGGGATGGTTTGATGCTCGGTATCTGTAATGGTTTCCAGGCATTAATCAAACTCGGACTTGTGCCGTTTGGAGAAATTGTCGATATGACAGAAGAATCTCCGACGTTGACATTTAATACAATTGCAAGACACCAGTCTATGATGGTCAATACCAGAATTGCATCCAATAAATCTCCATGGCTGATGGACTGCAAGCCTGGCGATATTCACACGATCCCGATTTCTCACGGTGAGGGAAGATTCGTTGCACCAGAAAGCCTGCTCCAGAGAATGGCATCTGCCGGACAGATTGCAACCCAGTATGTGGATCTCAGCGGCAAGCCTACAATGGATATTCGCTATAATCCGAATACTTCCATGGAGGCAGTTGAGGGCATTACTTCTCCGGATGGTCGTGTACTCGGCAAAATGGGACATAGTGAACGCAAAGGCACAAATATCTGTAAGAACGTTCCCGGTGAAAAGGATCAGCATATTTTTGAAAATGGCGTCAAATATTTTGCATGATAAAAATAGGCAGAAAATAGTAGAAAATCCCTTGCTTTTGCAAGGGATTTTCTGAATTATGCATTTTCTGCCTGAAATTTCCGGATTGCTTTTTCCGTTGTGTGATAGTCTTCTACCACAATGGAAATCAATTTTTTTGCAGCTACAATGTCCTGTGTTCCATCTCTGAGTACATCTGCCATTTCTGAACTGGAATGATAAAGCCTGGTAAAAGATAAATTCTGGCAGATACCTTTGAGCGTATGTGCGGCAATAAATGCTTCTTTGTAATCTTCCTGGTTCATGGCATTGCATAAATTTTCAAAACTTTTGTCATTCAGGAATTTCAGTACGAATTTTCGGATCATGGCTTCACTAGGAAGTCTTTGCATGACATCTTTGTAATCTCCGCCAAGTTCCTGGTAACATTGCTGTAAATTCATATTTCGTCAACCATTACTGAAATATGCGGATCCCACAAATTTCAGTTCCTTTCTTCCTAAAAATTGATTTCTTATTCTGTGCATTCTGACAAATGTATCACTTTGCCAACGGCACCAAGATATTCGGGCTTTTCGTCATCAGAC
Source organism: uncultured Ruminococcus sp. (assembly GCA_947175975.1). GTDB lineage: Bacteria > Bacillota > Clostridia > Oscillospirales > Ruminococcaceae > UBA3855. Next base: position 1,540 of record CAMWOX010000104.1, on the reverse strand, counting down.
CATAAAACTTCTGCAACCAGTCTGCCACAATACAGTTGCCCTTTAATTGTAATTTTTATATCTGTTTCAACATCCGGATTTCTTGGAGTTGTACTGAGAAACAATGCTTTGATTTGTTGGTAACAACTATCTTCCATGAACTGAGAATATCTTTCCTGTGCATAATACAATGTTGTATTCAAACCAAGCAGTTTTGATCCCCATTTGGAGATTCCTACAACAGATGTACGTTTGTCATAATCAAATTGTAGTTCTTCTGCTGTTGCCGCATAGAATTTTGTTTTCTGCTGTTCCAAAAGCATCTCTTTCAGTGGTTGAATTAGTCCTTCAAATTCGTAGAATTGCGTAAATTCTCCAACAAGATTCTGCAAATTTTTCTCATGAAATTCCACAGTAGACTGCACATCAAGTTCCTCAATGATTTCTTTATGTGCTTCTTGCAGGCATTCCAATAATAAATCGCTGAATTTGCCGCATTCACCATTCAGAATCATGTTAAGTGCTTTCTCGTGAGAAAATGCTTTTTTGTAGCATCTTTCACTGGTAAGTGCATCATAGACATCTGCAACAGAAATAACTTGTGCGGAAATGGGGATTTCTTCTCCTTTTAGTCCATCTGGATAACCTCTGCCATCATAACGTTCATGATGCCAGCGGCAGATTTCCCGAGCAATTTTTACAAGCGGTTCATTTTGATAGATCGGAATTTCTTTCAGCAGAGATTCACCCATGACAGTATGTGTTTTCATTTTTTCAAATTCTTCACTTGTGAGTTTGCCTGGTTTGTTCAGAATCGAACCCGGAATGCTGATTTTTCCGACATCATGCAGTGCAGATGCGATAGTGATCAATGAAATATCACTTTGTGTCAGATGATACTTGTCTGTTTTTTCAATCAGATGTTGCAGAAGCAGATTTGTAATGGATGAAACATGCAGGACATGAAGACCACTTTCTCCGTTTCTAAATTCTACAATATGACTTAGGATATTAATCATCATACTGTTGTTTTTTTCCTTTTCGTAAACCAGATTTGTAATAATCTGATTTAGTTTTTTCTGCTTGGCATGAAGATTCAGTGTGTTCATGACTCTGCGTCGTACAATTGAGATATTGAACGGGCGATTGATATAATCCGTTACACCCATTTCGTAGGCTCGTTCGATATTAGACGGCTGATTTTCAGAAGAAATCATGATCACTGGAATTTCTTCCAGAACTTTGCTGGCTTTCATCATAGCCAGCACTTCAAAGCCATCAATTTCAGGCATTACAATATCCAGCAGCATCAAATCCAGGTCTGTGCCATAGTTATGGACTGCCTGCATTGCCTCTGCGCCATTACATGCTTCGAAAATTTCAAAATCATCTTCAAGCATATCAATCAGCATATCCCGATTCATGGCAGAATCGTCAACAATCAGAATTTTTTGTTTGTTTTCACTTAATTTCAAGTCAAAATCTCCTTCAGATGAAAATGGAATCGTACAATAGATTTCATATGATATATTCCTACAAAAATTATAGCATATTCCTGGTG
>CAMWOX010000103.1 GCA_947175975.1 uncultured Ruminococcus sp. | reverse complement strand
GTATTTGTAAGCATCAAACTGTGTCAGATCCGCAATGACCGTTTCCCATATGCCGTCCGCAATCAGATGCATGGGATTACATTCTCTGTTCCAGTCATTGAAATCACCGACAACGGAAACGTTCTTTGCCTTGGGCGCCCACACACGGAATCTGTATTTTTTCACATTCTGTTCTGTGACAGAGTGAACACCGAAGAAACGGTAGCTTTCGGAATTTTTCCCCTGGTAGAATAAGTAAAGGGGGAAATCATTTGGATTTTCTGTATTGTGATTCATAATAAGCTAAATCGCCTGCTACTCAAAATATTATTGAGAAAATCCTTGCTTCAACGTGTGTGTTTTTGATTCTGACAAGTCAGAGCCTACTCACAAGTTTTTGTACACGTCGCAGGTGTAAATTTCCGTATGATCTACGGAATTTTTTAGCAGACTCTCCTTCCCGAAATGTAATCAACAGGCTTGTCTGCATTTTCTGCATCAATATGAGATACAAAAAGTGACAATACACTGTTTGTGAATTTTATATATGAAATATCCTGCTATATTTATTTTACCAGAAATCAAGCAATGTTGCAAGTGTTTTCCGGTCGATTGGCAAAAAATTATATGATATCATAAATTTTAGTTTTGTTTTTTAGTGATATTCCACAAAAGAAATTCCATAAATTTCTAGTTTGCGATATTCACAGCAAGATCCTGTGCTTTCTGTCCAGTTGTCTCTGGAACTGAGACAGCCATTTTACTGTCAATCCGGGCGGCGATCACTGTCATATCATCCCGGACTTCACCACCATGGAATACACTGGCTTTGTCGAAAATTTCTTCCAGTATTTTTTCCGGTGGCAGATTCTGACTGAACAATTGTTTCATATAGGGATATTCCGCTTCACTGATGCCGTCCGAGAGCATAATAATCTGGTCACCGTTGCAGGTACGCCGTTTCTCTCTCGATGGAACAGCATCCGGAACGATTCCAATGGGGAAACTTTTAGAAGAAATAATCTGGATCTGATTTTCATGATAAAATAGAGTAGCTGCTGCACCGGATTTGTAAAGCGTCAGTTCTCCTGTGTCTGCATGAAGCATTAGAATATCTAGTGTGGCAAAATTTTCTGTGCTGGTCTCGGACATCAGCATGGTATTGACTAATCTGATTGCAGATTCCGGAAACATACCACAGAGAATCATATTCCGGAATGTTTTGACTGCAATTCTAGAGGCAAGAGAGGCTGTGCTGCCGCTGCCCATACCGTCAGAGATCACCAGATACTGATTGCCGGCAGTATCTGTAAAAGTATCCGCATGATCGCCGCAGCGTTCATAGGCAGGCGCATTCAGGCTCTTGACTGCACAGACAATCCGGCAGGGCGGCTCTTGGTAATAACAATGCTTATCCATGTTTTTCTGCTGAATGGAAACAGAATTAAAATTGATATGAAACTGCTGATTCAGAATTTCTTGAATTGTCTCCGGCGGAAAATTTTCCTGCTTTGTGTAAATTTCTACCGCACGACGACCGCTTTTCAGTTGGTACACAAAACAGGCTTCTTCCGATATGGCACATCTGCTTAAAATTGTCCTGAGGGAAATTGTTTCTGCCTCACAGAATTTCAATTCCCGTCTTCTTGCAGAATCTGCCGTCAGATGTTCCAATAATTGCAGATATTCCAATGTAACGGCACGATTTTGCAGGAGCTGGACTTTCTGCATCTGCTGAATTGCACTGCGCTGGCTGTAAGTCATCATGGATTCTGTCAGTTTCCTGAAATTCAGGCAGTGTTCCAATACTTCCGGTGTCACAGATGGTGTGTGGAATAACTGCTGTAATGCCTGTTCTGTCTGCCGGGCATTTGATTTCCAGCAATGCGGATACTGTTCACAATGCATACACACATGCTCTTTTACTTGCTGTACAGGATTCGGAGTTGCATTGACTGTCAGATGCCGCATGACTGCAGAGGTTTCTTCCCGGAGTTCCTGCAAGGCGTTACTGAGAAAGCGTTCCTGCTGGATGATCTGTCTTTGTCCGGCAGAACCTGCCACGGGAAGTGAAATCAAGGCTCTTAATTCAATCTTACTGCACATCGCATAAATACAGCAGGCAATCATGAGTTCAACAAGAACTTTGACAAGTGCAATGCTGCTGTCAAGCACGGCACTGCTGAGTATCTGCATCAGAAAAAATACAGGAATCAGAACTGTGTTGGGCAGTTTTGACAGAAATCCGGCGAGCATTGCCGTGACAGGCAGGAACAGTAAGGGCATTCCCAGAGACACACTGCATAATACAATGCCGCAGGTAGTCAACGCACCGCAGAGTGTCCCGGCGGCTTGCCGGAACTGTCTGGCTGCCAGAAGTGTGCAGACAATACCGGTGATTCTTCCCAGATTGCAAAATTGCAGATCAATGCCGCATAATGCCGTAATCCCCAACAGATAACAGATTGCAAATGTAAAGCTTTTTCCTGGATTTAATACAACCATTTTGTTTTCTTTCAGACTCTGGATCGCATCCGCCAGAAAATAAGAAGCCGCTCCGGTGAGAAAAGATTCTGAAAGATACAGCGGCAATTTGCCCTCTCCGCTGTGAAATACCAGATCTAACAAAATGCCGGAAATCATGCAGGAGATTGCCGTCAGAATGCCCATCGTGTAAGTTTTCCGATTGTCATAGAATAAAATTCTCATACAGGTGACACTCACAAGTGCAAGCAGTAAAAATTGCATCTCTTCTGGTGCTTGCTGTACCGCATAGGCAATCAGACTGCCCAACAGCATACAGAATGCATACAGCGGACTGCAAATTCCTGCCAGTGCTACGGCAAGCGGCGACACCACACCGCTGACTGTTCCGACTGCCAGAAAATATCCTCCGCAGACTGCACCTGTGCAGAACACAGGGACTTGCAGCCACTCATTGTGCATGAGTTTGTGAAAACGGGATAACATAAGATCCACCACTCCTTAAAGATAAAAATAAAAAACAAATAAAAAATATCTGCTGATTTTATTATAGCAAAATTTTCCTGGGAACTCTGTCGAAATGCACAGTCATTTCAGAAAACTTTGCAGAGAAAGTCCGCTATTTCCTGCGAATATCAGTTTTTCCGAAATTAGATTTGACAAAATTTCCGGATTCGTATATAATAGAAATAATCTATTCAAAATCAGAAATCGCAGAAAGGAGAAATTTTTTTAGAACAATGAAAACTCTGAGAAAATATTCCGGGATTGACACTCTGCCGTCCGGTACAGCTTCCGATCAGATCACAGAGGGATGCCTTGTCTTGGAGGGCGGTGCATTCCGAGGTGTTTATACAAATGGCGTACTGGATGCACTCATGGAGCATGACTTGAATTTCCGGACAACAATCGGCGTTTCCGCAGGATCTCTGACAGCAATCAATTATCTTTCCGGACAAATCGGACGATCTGCCAGAATGAATCTGCGTTACCGTCACGACAGCCGTTATGTTGGTGCAAAGGCAATCCGAAATAATCAAGGACTGATCGGATTTGATTTCCTATTCGGCAGACTGCCGTTTATTCCCAGAATGGACTGGAAACGTTTCCGGAATCCGGAACGCCAGCTCTACGCTGTTGTGACCAATCTTTTGACAGGTAGACCGGAGTATCTCGAAAAAAGCATTGGAGAAGACTTTCTCAAAGCTGTTTGTGCGTCATCTTCTATGCCGTATATTTCTATGCCGGTTATGCTCGGAGATACACCTTATCTTGATGGCGGATGCAGCTGCAAAGTGCCTTATGAATGGGCTTTGGAACAGGATTTTGAGAAAATTATTGTCATCCGTACCAGACCAAGAAATTACAGGAAGAAAATACATCCTGAACGAAAAATTCGTATGCCGGAGCTGATTTACAGAAATTATCCCAATTTTGCAGCATCTCTCCTAGCAAGCAATACAAATTATAATACACAGTGTGATACACTGGAACAGCTCGAACAGCAGGGGAGAATCTTCGTGATTGCACCCTCTCAGGAAGTCACTGTCAGCCGTCTGGAAAAAGATATGGAAAAACTGGGTGATCTCTATTATCTTGGCTACCGGGATGCCAATGCACAGATTGAAAATCTGAGAGCTTATTTAGATCTGTAATTCCATCACGTTGACAAACTTTGCATCATATGCTATAATGAAATTAAAATTATGTTATTCCAGAGAGGGGATTTTTGCATATGCATAGAATAGAAGAACGAATTGAAAAAACACTCGAAAATTTCATGCAGGATTACAAAGACGACAGAGTGATCAACAGAATCAAAAATTTTGATCTGCCTGACAATGATGTCCTGGTGGAAGTGTTGGAAAGCTTGAAAAAAATCATTTTTCCGGGATATTTCCGGAATCACTCCGTGAAAATTTACACTGTCCGGAATCATGCGTCCATGCTGCTCGAAGATGTGGCATATAAACTGATCAAGCAGATTTCCATTGTCCTGCGTTATGAGCCGGATTATGAAAATGCAGAAGAATCCGTGATCCTGGAAAAAGCCGAGGATCTGACATTTGCATTTCTGGATCAAATCCCGAAAATCCGGGAATATATTGAAACGGACGTACAGGCAACATTCGACGGTGATCCTGCCTGCTATAACAAGACTGAGATTATTTATTCTTATCCTGGATTGTTCGCCATTATGGTCAACCGGATTGCCCATGAGTTTTATCTGCTCGGTGTACCTATGATTCCCCGGATCATGACGGAATACGCCCACAGTAAGACGGGAATTGACATTCATCCTGGTGCGGAAATCGGCAAGTATTTCTTTATTGATCACGGCACAGGTATTGTCATTGGTGAGACGACAATTATCGGCAGTCATGTCAAGATCTATCAGGGCGTGACGCTGGGTGCATTGTCCACCAGAGGCGGACAGAGTCTCAAGAATACAAAACGTCATCCTACGATTGAAGACAATGTCACGATCTATTCCGGAGCGTCCATCCTGGGCGGAGAGACTGTTGTCGGCGAAAATGCAGTGATCGGCGGCAATGCTTTCATCACGAAGTCCGTTCCGGCAGGAGCAAGAATCAGCATCAAGGCATAATAGAATTTCAGAAAAGCCGGGAAATTCTCCCGGCTTTTTTGTGAAAATTACCTGAAATCATTGACGAATCCTGAATTTTATGCTATAATATAAACGAATGTCACGTGAATGGCATAAAAAAGGAGTATTTACATGATTAAAAAAAAGAACAGTCCGGATGTGAACAACGATATGCCCACTGTGCCGTCTATTTCCAATATGGATGGATTAATATCCTCGGAAACGCTTTCTTTCCCGGAATCCGATGCAGAACCTAAGGCCGTACTGGAAATCCCTAGCTTTTCCGGTCTGGATACGCTGGATGTAGCAACTGCTGTGACACAGACCATTCATGAAGTGTCACAGGAGGCATTTCACAATCTGCCTGAAATCCCTGATTATGCAACAGAATCGGTACAGAAACAATTGATTCCGTCATTTCTGGATTCTGGAACAGAAATGCAGAATGAACAGGAGCTTGCCGATGAAATAATCGAGCTTGAAAATCTTGCAGATACAGGGAATATTCCAGAAATTCCATCTTTTTCTCATGAATCGGAATTACAGGAACTGCAAAATTTACCGGATATTTCAGAGTTTATTGCATTCTCCCAGGATGCACCGCATTTGCAGGATGCAGAAATGGCAATCCCGGAACGCCCTCGGAATGTCGTGTTTCAGGGAGATTTACAGGAAGCCGCAAAAGATATTCTGATGCATGTGCCGTCTGTCTCAGATTTATCTGATCTGGATATACTGGGCGTTTCTGGTGTTTCAGCATTTCCGGCAGTATCTGCGGCAGAACCGGACGAAAGTTCCTGTTTGCCGGAGATTCCGTCTGTTTCATATGATAACTGGGAAGAAAAAATCAAGATAGAAACAAAAAAAAGTCAGACCGAAAGTGCTTTCCGACAGAATCCCGAAAATGAAGAAACTGTGCCGATCGCCGAGCTGCCGCTGTCGCTCAATGCGTTGCATTATTTACAGAAAATTGAAATTCATGATTCTCTGGAATTGCTGGAAACATCACAGG
>CAMWOX010000102.1 GCA_947175975.1 uncultured Ruminococcus sp. | reverse complement strand
CTCTGGAACTTGCCATTGATGAAGTCAATCATTATTCATTCTATACGATGAAACCCTTTGAGACAGCCTCAGAAACCCGTGACTATCTGGGAGATTATATCCAGACAACCGCAGAAGAAGCTTATGCTGAAGCACTTGAAAAAATTCAGAATGGCGCAGACCGGGAAGAAATCCTGAACAGCTATACGGATGATGCAGCTTTTCAAATATGGTTTGATGTATTTTGTTCTTCTATGAAAGAACTTGTGCAATAATGCAATGTGAGGTAACAGAGAATGAAAGAGCGAAGAGAAAAGAAAAATAAAAAGCAGTCCAGTTCATTCTCTACTAAACTGTTTGTGCCAATGATGGCACTTTCTGCATTACAGATCACTGCACTGTTTGGTGCATTGTATATCAGTGGTGAGTTTAAATCTGTCAGACAGTATGCCTATGACATGCTGATAGAAAAAACAAAGAACAGGAAAAATTATATTGAGAGTATGTTTCTGAAAAATACACCTGAGGTTTATCAGGCGGATGTTGAAATCACATATATTACAGAGAATATTCTCAAGGAAAATCGTCAAGAAATTGCTGATCTGAAAACAGACAAACAGCTCAACAGAGAAATTCTTTCTGAGGCAACTCAGAGACTGATTTACCTGCTGCGTGTATCCGGTGCAAATGATGCATTTGTGATATTGGATACAGGGGATCTCTACCAGAGAGATGGCATGGAAAATAAAGCTGGTGTTTACATCCGGGATATGGATTCTTCTTCCAGCAATACAGCCGTGAACAGTGATTTGCTTCTGGAAGCTGGAAATTCCGATGTGGCAGAGAATTATCATATTGCACTGGATTATGAATGGACTGCACAGATTGATGTTGGTATATGCGGCAGTGCCGATAAATTGGACTTTTATCACAAGACAATTGAAACTGCTGAGGAACATAAAAATATGAATTTGAATGAATTGGGCTATTGGAGCGGTTTTTCAAGTATTTCCGGTTCTGCTCTGCCAAGCATCAAGTATACACTGCCATTGATTGCGGAAGATGGGACTGTTTTTGGTATTATGGGCATTGGATTCTTAGAAAAAAATGTTCTTCGGAATATGCCGTCCAATGACACATTTAGTGAAAGTTCCTGCTATGTTGTCGGAGCTGATTTCAATCATGAGAATGCGTATTCTGTTCTTGTAAGTTATGGTTCACTATTCAGCAGACTTGTGGAAGATCCGGAGATCATCCGCATGGATGGGATTGATGAAAGTGCAGTTTACAATATTAGTGAAGAATCTGATAAGAAATCAATTGGTAATATTCAGCTCATGGATCTGTACAGTGTGCAGTCGCCTTATGTAAATGAACAATGGGCTTTGATTTCCATTGTAGATAAAAATAAAATACTCAGTGTCTATACTAGACTTCTGAGAATGCTGATCATGTCTTGCATGGTGTCCATTGGATTGGTTATTTTTGTGGCGTTAGTAATCGATAAGATTGTGACAAATCCAGTGAAAAAAATTGTTCGGGAACTGGAAAAAGATCATGAAAACAATCAGATCATTCGGTTCAGTTCTTCGGGGATTTCTGAAGTCGATACACTCACAGAGGCGATTGAAGAATTACAGATCAATGTCCGGGAACAGGCCTCCCGTGTCTCAAAAGTGATCAGCATGGTGAATATGGGCATCGGTGTTTTTATCTGTGATCTTGATACACAGTATGTGAATATCGGCGAAAGTCTGATTAAATTACTGGGCTTGCATGAATCTTATCAATTGCCTGTGGAAGATACCAGTCTTTCTTTTGAAATATTCCAGAAATACATTGCACGTTTTGATCCGGAGCATACTGTCTGTGAAAGTGAAATATTTTCCCTTGAAAATGAAGTATCCAATCAGGAAATAGAAATCAAATATGTGGATTCTGAAAAAAATATCACCAAGTGGTACAAATTCGCTATGAAGAGAGACCGTCATAATATTCTGGGACTGGTACAGGATATTACAGGATCTATTCTGGAAAGAAAGAAAATCGAATACGAGCGTGATTATGATCTGACAACCGGACTGCTCAACAGACGGGCATATTACAGCCGGGTCGGTGAATTATTCAGTCATCGCAAAAAACTGGGGATTGCTGCTTTTATCATGATCGATCTGGATAATTTAAAATATGTCAATGATACCTATGGACATGATTTTGGTGATGATTATATCAAGACAGCTGCAAATGTCCTGAAAGGATTCCGGGATTTCGGCGGTATCCCGGCAAGAATGTCCGGGGATGAGTTTAATATTTTTCTGTATGGCTTTGATTCAAAAGATGAAATCCGGGAATTGATTCAGATCGTCCGGAGACGGCTTCTGAAAAGCTATTGTATTCTCGCAGATGGAACGCATTATAAAATCAGAGCAAGTGCAGGTATTTCCTGGTATCCAGATGATTCAGAATCTTATGAAATGCTGATCAAATATGCTGATTTTGCCATGTATACTGTCAAACATGCTGCAAAAGGCAATATTGCTGAGTTTGATATTCATTCCTACAGTAAAGATTCTATTCTTGTGACAGGTGTGGAAGAAATGAATCAGATCATTGAGGAACGTCGCATGAAATATGCATTCCAGACGATTCTCTCCGCACATGATGGCAGTATTTATGGTTACGAAGCATTGATGCGTCTGCAATCAGAAACATTGCGTTCTCCCATGGAGCTGATCCGGATTGCAAAAACAGGTGCAAAGCTTAATGAGATAGAAGAAATGACTTGGACGCTTGCGCTGGAAGCATTCCGGAAACAGCGTTCGTTCGGAAATATTGCTGAAAATGCAAAAATATTTATCAATTCACTTTCTAACTGTACGCTCTCGGCAGAAGTGATTGCAGAAATCGAAAAAGAAAATGCAGAAATTCTGGATCATGTTGTTTTGGAGATCCTGGAGAGTGAGATTGCCAATCTGGAATATACCCAAGATAAAAAACGGCGCATGGCAAAATGGAATGCAATGATGGCACTTGATGATTTCGGGAGTGGTTACAGCAGTGAACATGCATTGATTACACTTGAACCGGATTTGATTAAAATCGACAGGACAATCATCAGTGGTTGTGACAGTGACATGAGTCGAAAAAATATTATTTCCAATCTTGTCAGGATTTCAAAGTCCAAAGATATTCTGGTACTCGCCGAGGGTGTGGAAACATCCGGAGAATTAAAAACTGTGATCGAGTGCGGTGTGGATTTACTCCAGGGATATTATTTCGCAAGACCTGTGTTTGAACCCCAGCCGGTAGAGCCTGCCCTAGTAGAAGAAATTATGAAATTACATCAAAAATCTTATGAATAAAACAGAGTGAAAAATGCCCCTGATTTCTTAGCATTGCTCAGATGCAAGCAGAGAAAATCAGGGGTATTTTAGATTATGTAGTTAATAATTGCTTTACTAATACAAAATCATAGATTGTGATTTTGTTGTCATTGTCCAGGTCTGCGTTCTTCCAGGCTGGAAGTCCGCCCTGGCATAAGAGCCATTTTTGTAATGTAATCAGATCCAGAATGTCACAAGTCCCGTCAGCATTGGCATCGCCTTTCACAAGTGCCTGTCCTGTGACGTGCAGATCAAACGCAATCACTGTTTTGGAAATTCCAGATTTTGATGTGACTGTGACAGAATACGATCCAGCATCTTTTTCCGTGATGTTTTCTAGTGTCAGCGTCGGAGCTGTTGCATTCTGGATTGTTTTGTGATCTTTCTGCCACTGGTAAGTTGTGGTATCTTCCGCAAGATCCGGGATCACTGTATAACTGTAAGTTTCACCGGGATTCAGGGAGATATTCTGATAAGCTGTTAATATGCTGAAATCCGGAAGTACCGTGTGTTCCGGAACGGTTACGTCACTCATAAGTTTCCATTCGTTTCCGCTGTCCTGCATGAAGATACGGAGATTTTTCAGATTCAGTTCCGTTGCGCCAGATGCACCGAATGTTGCAAGCGGAATCCGAAATTCTACCATGTCATCACTCCATTTGCACTGACAGCCTGCGTAGTCTTCATGATTGAAATAGACAAATCCATTCGACTGATAGTAAATCCAGTATCTTTCGTTTTCTTCTCCATAATTGAATTGCAGATTATATACCGGAGCGACTGCATTGCCTTTTTTCGTGTTACTCATGATGTATAGATAATTCTCATCTGCACAGGTATTAATCTCCGTGCCGTCCTCATTGCTTCCTGCAAAGAGTGCATCCTGCCATTCGTAGGGAGAAGAATACATGCCGTCTACCGTGACAGAATTTCCCACGAAATAGAATACTGCCGGATCATTTCCGGGGAGCTGATTCACACGGAATGTTGGATCTGTTCCAGGTGTTTCGGATTCTTTCACGGAAATCGTCCCCAGATAGTTTGCACCCAGAGAACCATTCCAGGTATCTGCATTTGCAAAACGGATGCTTCTCTGATTCATGATGTGAATCTCTGCATCTGTTCCCATGGTTAATTTTAAGTACACATTCCAGTCTCCGGTCTGGATTTGATCCGGTAAGTCAATGGTCAGATGTTCCAGATTGGTTGTGCCGGATTCCCATGTATGACAATCCGTGTCAGATTCTGCAATGATATACATGCCGTTCTGTTCCAGAATCACATAACTCTGCACATCAGGGATCACACCGGAGAATCCGGTGTTTTCAATCTGAAAATCAATTTCTGCCGTGCCGTCCTGGGTTGTTTCTGCTGTCAGATCAGAATCACGCAGTACAAAACGATAGCCCAGGTGATCCCGGATAAACTGATGCACATTCTGTCCATAATAGGCGGAATTGTCAATATTCAGAGAATTTTCTGTATTGATCCGGCTCGCAAGATCTTCTGTGAATGTGTAATCTTTGTAGAGCTGAAAGATATTGCTGTTAATATAACTCAGATGCGTTTTGTACATTTCCGGGAGTGCATTCTCCGGTAGGTAAGTATCATATTTTTTGGCAAAATCCAGATTTCCGGAAAATTCACCCCCGAAATAAGATGTGAATGTCTGCTGATGCAGCCAGTCTGTTTCAATCTGTCGGTTGGCGTATGTTCCCAGATCAGAATCACTTCCCATATAGCCATCATCATAGAGTCCGATCCGGTTTTTATTTTTCTGGATCTCGGTTGTGTAGGCACTTTCTGTCAGGCTATTGATCAGATCTGTATCTGCAAGCTGAGAACGTGTAATACCTGCCCATTCTGCGAAAATATCCGGTGTCCGGACAGTAACAGGAATCGGAGTAGGAACGGCTTGCAACAAGGCTTCCAGAACTTGTGCCTTGTACTGGACGGATGTGTATTTACCGCCGTGCTGTTCACCCCATTTTCCAACAAATCCGGATTCTACATAGGCGATAATATCAGAATATTTTTCCAGAAGTCCGCTGTCCCGGATCTGTTCTATATGATGTAATACCTGCTCAAAAGAATCCGGTTCGGGATTATCCCTGCCGTTGGCATCATACCGGAAACGGAGTGCAACCATACAGCCGTTGTCATAACAGTTCCGCAAAGTCTGCTCCCAGGACTCAAAGAAAGCATCATCCAGATCATAGTCTGTGCCGGGGGTATAATTACCGTTTTCATCCGTTGTGCCGTTACTTCCGGAGGAAAAATTTCCGATATCAATAAAAAATAATACAAGGTCTGCCGTTGGACTGTATACTGGTGTATTTCCTGGTTTGCAGACCGCCCACACGGTTGAAGTGTAGCCTGCACCTGGGTTAGAGATTGTCTCCGCCAGTTCTGTATAGTCAATGCCGCTGTCTTTCATTTCTTCAGCCGCATGGGAAATCACAGGCAACTGTAATGCTGTCATAGAGAGAATCGCAGAAGCCTGTATACAGGAAAGCAGGATTTTTAACTTCGATTTATAACTCATGTGTCTATTGCTCCTATCTGATAGAATCAAATATATTTATTTTTTCTAAAAATATTCAGAAAATTATTAAAATATTTCAATTTTATTATAGCATAGAAAATTTTGTTTGTCAAGAAAAAATATTTTTCAAATTTGTATCAAAAAACACTTGACAACTCAGAAAAAATATGCTATATTTAAA